>JAHJUC010000294.1 GCA_018829385.1 Alphaproteobacteria bacterium | reverse complement strand
GGGCAAGGCGACGAGAACAGGTGCTTGAGCAGGAATTCGGAGTTTTCCAGAAGGAACTTGTCGATCCGATCCTGGGATCCGGCGCTTTGCATGGCGCATTCGATCTGGCCCGGCTTGAGCAAGGTGTGCGCCTGAACGGCCAGCAGCGCGAACGCGGCGCTGCCGCAGAGCCTTTGCATCGTCACCAGTCTTGGGAACAGATCAGCAATCGAACCGGCACCGCCAGACGCACCGTCCGCCGATCGCTCAACGGAGCGCTCCTGGCTATTCTGTGCGTCTTGATATGCTCCGATTGCCATCCAAGTGGTTCCTCTGATCATATAATGCGCTGACGAACGGCGAATGCAACCGCTTCGGAGCGTGTTTTTGCACCGGTCTTGTTCATGATGCTGGTGATATAGTTGTTCACCGTGTTGCGCGAGATGCCGATAATCAGTGCAATCTCGTCACTGGTCTTTCCTTCGCCAATCCAGGACAGGCATTCAACTTCCCTGACCGTGAGATCGGAGAGCGCGTAGTTGTTGGAGACCAGTTCGGGAAACTGGGAGGTGTGATAGGCCGTCGCCAGGGCCACGTCGCGCATGCGGTCGTGCGAGACCGATGCATCCTTGTCGAACAGAAGGGCCAGCAGCATGCGGGCCTGGCCGGCATTGTAGGGTATCAGACACATCCGCCGCGCGTATTCGGGAGACAGGTCCACCGAAGCGTCGATCTCCCGGAATGACGGCTCGAAGGCCTGGAGACAACGGCGGACCTCGCTTGTGCGCGCCTCGCCATCGACCAGTGTTGCGCCATATTTGCGGACCAGGTTGAACGGCCAGTTCGATGTCAGGACAAAGTCGTGATTGCGGTCCGAGTAGAGGTCCGTGCGGGCCAGAAGGTAGGACTTGGCGCCGGCATAGGTGCAGATGAGGTCCATTCCGCCATCCAGGTGCCCGCGGTTCCGCTGAGCTTCCAGTTCATGGATAAATGCCCCGCGCGCAATCATCAGATACCCTTGCCTCCTATAGCGCCGACAACTGACAGCGCACTGAGAAACCACCGCATGGTTGGGGAAATGTCAGCATCCATACACCACTTGAAACCGATTGCCCCGCCACGAGACCAAGCCGCTTTCCTGTTTGCCCCGCCAGGCCAGTCACCGAATCAACTCCCTGGCAGGTTTAGTGTGCCGGACTTCACCCCGAAAAAACATAACCACTTTCTGGGACTGGACAGATCCGATTTTCTCTGAGTCAAGCTTACCTCATTTTGCCGGTTTTGCACGGTCTCTCACCGAATCAATCTGTATAATTTCTGTGTACGAGGCTGAAGCGTGCAGGAGCGAACGCAAAATACCGGTCTTGTCCGGCACATTCCTGCTGGAATCCGGCATGGACGTCGGCCCTCAGAAGCCGCCGGCGCGCCGCGCGACCAAGCCTGACGGGACAGATGTGCAAGACCGCGGATCGCCGTCCGGCAAGCCGTTTGCGAACGCGCCCATGTGATCTCGGGAGTGGATGGTCCGGCACCGGTAAGACGGAGAGCGGCCCGGGCAGGAGCCCCCTGAACGCCGCGCATCCCACTGCGGATCTTCGCCGCGGCGGGATGCTTTCTTGCAGCCGGTCATACTCCGGCGGCTGGAACCGGCTTGCGTTATGCCGCTTCGCTCGAGGCCCAGCTTCTGAGAATTTTCGCCGCACGTTCCTCGTTGATCTCGACCATCCGGGCGAGACGCCGCTCGGGACCTTCCTTGACACGGCGGTTGAAGGCACCGCTGTCTTCGAGCTCGAGTTCGGATTCGTTCTCCTCGCCAAATCCGAAGTCCGCGCCGAAGCCTTCCATGGGCATGGCGTTGCCCCCGCCCATCGCGGCCGGCGAGAAGTCGGGCAGCTCCAGTTCGTCATCCAGTGCAAGCGGATCCGTGCTGGCAGTTCCGGCCGAGCCGCGCAGCAGCGGACGGAACCCGAACATGATCAGCAACACAGCAACCGTGATGAAGGCAATGGCATTGATGATCGTGCCGAGCTGGGTCCTCAAGGTGTCCATGAACCCCGGCTGAGCCGCATCGGCGGTGAGGATTTCGCTGGCCAGGAACTCCATCACCGTCACGGTGGCGCGGTCGCCGCGCTCGGCATCGATGCCGGACGCGGAGGCAACCACCTGCTCAAGTTCCGCTATGTAGGCCGCGGTCTGCTCCGGAGTGGGTTCGCCGCCGAGCATGGCATCGATGCGCGCCTTGTTGACCACCACGGCGATCGACAGGCCCTCGACGGTGTAGCTGTTGCGGACGGTGGAGACCGTTTTCGAATTGATCTCGAAGTTGGTCTGCTCTTCCTTGCGCTCGGCCAACTCGCTGGATGTCGGACCTGCGGCGCCGGTGGCACCCGGGCCCTGGTCGGGAATGTTCTGTTCGACAGTGGCGGGCGTGGCGGACGTCGATTCGTTCGAGGTCTGGTTTTCCCGCGTCACCCGGATCGAGCGCTCGACACGGGATTCCGGGTCGTAGACGGTTTCCTGGATCTGCTGGCTGTCGGTGTTGACGTTCGCATTGACGCTGGCGCGGAAGTTTTCGATCCCGAGGAACGGCGACAGCGCCTTTTCGATGTTGGTCTCGACCTCCGTCTGCACCATCTGGACGATCGAGAGCGAACGGTTGATGTTGGAATTGGAAAAATCGTCTCCGGCGGCGAGCAGCTTGCCGGTCGCGTCGAGCACAGTGACTTCGTCCACGGTCAGGCCCGGCACGGATGAGGCAACCAGATGACGAATCGAATCAGCCGTGCGGCCGGCAATGTTGGTGCCGCCGCGAACCATCACCGAAGCCGACGGCTTCTGGTCGCCGCGCCTGAAATTGCCGCGATCGGGCATGACAATGTGAACACGGGCAGCGGAAATGCCATTGATCGATTGAATTGTCCGGGCAATTTCGCCCTCAAGCGCGCGGACCCTGGTCACTTCCTGCATGAAGCTGGTCAGGCCGAGCGAACCAACCTGGTCAAACAGCTCGTAACCCGCGGTGCTCGAGGACGGCAGTCCGCGTTCCGCCAGCAGCATCCGGGCACGGTTGGTCAAACCTGCCGGGACAGTCACGGATGTGCCATCCGAACCGGTCGCGAAATCGATGTTGGCTTCTGCAAGCACCAGACCGATCTGGTTGATGTCCTCACCGGAGAGACCGATATAGAGCGTCTCGCGCGTCGGCTTGTTCAGGAATATCGCGGACCCGATAATCAACAAGATCGACAGGGCGCCAACCCCGACAAGAGCCAACAATTTGGTCTGACCGAGTCCGGCCAGATTCTTGGTGATTTGTGACAGCTGGTTCAACAGACTCATTCTGTATCCGCGCTCAATAAAAGATGCCGGCCACATTGACCGGTATGTTCACCCTAGACGGTGAAACTTGCGCGAGGATGGTCAGGAGCCGCCGGACCCGGACCGGTCAGAAAAACTCCAGGTCGCCCGATGCCTTCTGATAGACCTCCGCGGAGGAGGTCTCATGAATGGACGCCTTCAAGCGCCGCTTCATGTCTTCGAGGGTAATGAGATTGAGCGCGGTCGTGATGTCGATGAGGTGGCTGGGCTCCAGCCGCTCGCCGAGCCCGTTGAGGAAATCCGCAAGTCCATGGGTTTTCTGCACTGCAAGATCGATCCCCTGCATGACCCGCATGTGATCCGGCGACGCAAGGAACTCCGTCGACCGGCCATTGGACAGGAGCGGTTCGAGCCGTTCGATCAACTGAGCGACATCAACGAGTTCCGAACTGATCCGGGCCATTACTTCACGCAGCGGCTCGTTCATGTCGCCGCCGGGGTCAAAGGACGATTGCGTCATCGTGGCGGAACTCCCTAGAAAAACTCGATCGACGTGTCCGCCGGCTTCGGTGCAATGATCCTTGGTGGCGCGGTCTCAAGTGCCACGGTCTTCTGCATTTCCGCACCGGAGAGCGGGTACTGGCGGGCGCGACCGCTGACGGGGAAATATTCAAGCTTGCGCCCGACATCCCCACCGGTGTTGCTCCCGACTATGCGAATGCCTTCGTCACTCAGAAACTGCTGAGCGAACTCGGCATTCTTTTCTCCAACATTGGAGAAACCCGCGATCGTCTTTGCTCCGCCGATAATCTTGGCTTCAATGCGTTCGCGCCGGGCCCCCTTCTTCAGCAGGCCGTTGATGAGCAGTTCCATCAGATGCACGCCGTAGCGGGTTGCTTCGCCGCCTGATCCGTTGGCCGAACCTGGCAACAGGAAGTGGTTCATGCCGCCAACGCCTGCAACCGGGTCACGCAAGCATGCGGCGACGCATGACCCCAGGATGGTGGACAGCACGACATCCGGATCGTCAGATACCTTATACTCGCCCTGGATCACGTGAATCCGGCGATACTGGACGTCTGTCGTCATTTCAAGGATCCAAACACGGCCTCGATCGCCGCTCTCATCTTTTCAATGGTGAACGGCTTCGCCAACACATTGTTTGCACCGAGTGCGGCGGCCTTCTGAACCAATGCCCGGTCGCCCTGGGCTGTCAGCATGATAAAGGCCGCCTTCTTGGTCGCCGGATTGGACCTGACCGCCTGGAGAAAGCCCAACCCATCCATCTTCGGCATGTTGAAGTCCGAAATAACGAGATGATGCGGCTGCTGCGCCATGATCTTGGCACCCTGCTCTCCGTCACCCGCCACAGTGATCTGTGTAAACCCGAGCTGCTGGAGGGCGTCGCCGAGCAAGAGCCGGCTGGTCACCTGATCATCAACTATGAGAACCTTGATTTTCTGTGCAATGGACATCACGCGACCCTATCTTTGCGAGAGGTTGTTGTTGTTGACTTGAGGATCTCTTCCCCAATCTGATTAAGCGGGAACTGGAAATCTACGGCGCCAATCTCGTGCGCTACGCGCGGCATGCCATAGACAACACAGGATTTTTCATTCTGACCGATGGTCGTGGCGCCGGCCTTGTGCATTTCGAGCAGCCCGGTCGCCCCGTCACGGCCCATGCCGGTCAGAATGACCCCGACCGCCTTGCGCCCGGCAAGCCTTGCAACGGACTTGAACATGACGTCGACGGAGGGACGGTGCCCGTTGACCGGGGCACCTTCAATCAACATGCAGCGCGGTGCTGTCGGGTTGGAAATCTCCATATGGCGATCGCCGCCCGGGGCCAGGTATATCCGCCCGATCTCGAGCCTGTCGCCATCCTCGGCTTCCTTGACCTGAGGCGCACACAGGCGGTTGAGCCGCTCGGCGAAACTCTTGGTGAAGGTCGCAGGCATGTGCTGGGTAATGACCGTCGGCGGGCAGTTTGCCGGAAACTTCGTCAACACAGCAATCAGTGCCTCGACGCCGCCGGTGGAAGCCCCGATGGCGATGATCTTGCGCGCCGGCTGATAATCGCTGGCAGCCGAGTAGTCAGACGCGGCGGCGGCTGACTGCCCCGCAACCACCGGCTCCGGCAAATGGCGCTGCGATCGCGCTGCCGCCTTGACCGTTTCGGCCAGTCCCGCGAACGGTCTCGGATCGCCAGGCATAGGTTTGCCGATGCAATCGAATGCTCCGATCTCGAGGGCGGCCAAGGTGGCTTCGGCGCCACGCTGGGTCAGCGTCGAGACCATTATAACCGGCATGGGCCTGAGCTTCATGATCTTGTCGAGAAACTCGATGCCGTTCATGTTCGGCATCTCGACGTCGAGGGTAACGACATCGGGATTGAGCTGCTTGATGGCGCTTCTGGCCTCCATAGCATCGGCTGCCTCACCGACAACCTCGATGCCGGGATCGGTCCGAAGCACAGCCCTGATCAGGCTCCGCATCGTCGCAGAATCGTCGACAACAAGTACACGCGTTCGTGCCGTCATGGTCGTCAGATCCTCCCCTTGTGGCGATAAGTGGTGATGGCAGTATTCTCGAAACGATCCTTGCCCTCACCGGACAACCGCTCTGAGTGGCCAATATAAAGATAACCGCCGGGCGGCAGAAGATCCGCGTAGCGAACCCAGATCTTCGCCTGGGTGGGCTCGTCAAAATAGATCACGACGTTGCGGCAGAAGATGACGTCAAATGGTCCGCGGAACGGCCACTGCGCCATCAGATTGAGTTCCTTGAAGCTGATCAGCTGCTTGACCTGGTCGCTGATCTTCCAGCGTTTTTCCGGGGTCTGGGTAAACCACTTGCTGCGCATGCCGGCATCGACGGTCTCAACGGATTGCGCGTCGTAGACACCGGCTTTCGCCTGGGCGATGATTTTCGGGTCGATGTCGGTGGCGAGGATCTTGAAATCCAGGTTCGCAACGTTCGGCGCCATGGAAAGCACGGTCAGCGCGATCGAATAGGGCTCCTGG
>JAHJUC010000293.1 GCA_018829385.1 Alphaproteobacteria bacterium | reverse complement strand
GCGTTCGAGGTCAGTTCGGTGCCGTTGTCGGAGACCACCATGGAGGGATAGCCCCGCCGCTCGGCGATGGCATCCAGTTCGCGGGCCACGCGTTCGCCGGAGAGCGAGTTGTCGACGACGGTCGCCAGACATTCCCGGCTGAAGTCGTCGATCACACACAGGATGCGGAAACGGCGACCATCAACCAGCGTGTCTGACACGAAGTCGAGCGACCATCTCTGGTTGGCATCCTGCGGGATCGCCATTGGTGCCCGTGTGCCCAAGGCCCGCTTTCTGCCGCCACGCCTGCGCACTGTCAGCCGCTCCTCCTTGTAAATCCGGTAGAGCCGCTTCCAGTTCACCTCGACGCCTTCACGCTTCAGAAGCAGGTGCAGGCGGCGATAGCCGAACCGACGTCGCTCGGACGACAGGTCCCGCAGGCGCTGCCGCAATCCGGCGTCATCCGGTCGGCTGGACCGGTAACGGAACACCCGCGGTGCCATGCCCACCAGAGCGCAGGCACGCCGTTGCGAGTAGTCCTTTTGTTCCATCGCCCAGTTCACGGCGTTTCTCCTTGAACCGGGCGTCAGAAGTTTTTTCCCAGCATCTCACGGAGCGTGGCCACATCCATCATCTGCTCCGCCAGGAGCTTCTTCAGCTTCGCGTTCTCTTCCTCCAGCGCCTTTAGCCGCTTGGCGTCCGACACTTCCATGCCGCCATACTTCTTGCGCCAGGTGTAGAAGGTCGCATCGCTGATGCCATGCTTGCGGCAGAGCTCCGCAGGCGACATCCCCGCCTGGTGCTCCTTCAATATCCCGATGATCTGTTCTTCCGTAAACCGTGATCGTTTCATGGCCTGTCTCCTTCTTTTGAGGAACAGGCTAACCCAAAATCGGGAACATCTCTGGGGAGCACGTCAGGGGCTAACCAGACCGATCACAATTTCGGGAAATTCGAGTTTAGGGACGAGATGTCTCATGAGAAAACTTCCGAAGTTTGCTATTGTGATTCTGCGGAGGATCAATCTATGGATGCAAAATTGAATAAGCAAGATATCGACAAGGCTTCCAAGCGTTTGGAACGGACGATCTCAAAACATAGACAATATTTCTCAGATTGGCGTTCAGAGCGCTTTGAGAAGTCTCCCGAGCACCAAGTGAAATCGACTCCCCGATCTGAGCGAGATTTGCGCGATCAGCGGAAAACGGGGTAAATGCAATCGTAGCGTTGGTAGTGCCTCAAGTTTGGTTCGTTTAGACAAAATGAAGCGGGCCATATCGGTCGTATGACCCGCCAACCTTTTTCCACACCCTCCACCCCCATGCCATAATCCCCGGCACTCCCGCTGCCGGATGGATCGCGAACGTTTCGATGCAGGCGGGAGGGAATGCCCGGGGCCGGGTGCGCTGACGTGGCGCGGCAGGCTTCGGGAGGCGGAGGCCATCGGGGTTCCGCTGGCAGCACCGGTTTCGCGGGGCAAGTCCCCAAGCGAGCAGGTGGAAAGCCAGCCACCGGGCCGGGATCTTGTTCCGCGCCAGCCGAAAGGCGGGCGAGGGGCGTGTCACCGGGCCGGGCCTGTGGCGGACATGACGGGCCGGAAACAGCGCGCCAGGGTCCGTGCCGGAACCCACGCCAGACGCAGGTTCCGCGGTCTGTCCGGACCGCGGCCGGAGCAATTCGGGCGGAGGGCCCTGAAGAGGGGCAGGCGAAAGGCCGGCTCCGTGGCCTGCAAGGCGCCGCCTGTCGGATGCCGGACAGCATCCGGCGCGTTCCGGGCCGCGCGCGCTCAGCGCCACCCCGGTGCGGGAGCGGCAACGATCCCGCATCACCAGACCACTTCATAGCCAGAGGCACTGCCCGCGTGCGGCCCTCCGGACTGATCTTTCCCACACCCCGGCGGAGGTTTTTCGCGCGGGCGCGTTTGCGGCTGGGTTGCGGCGGGTCAGGCCGTTGTGCCCGTTGCTCCCCCACCGTCATGCCGGACTTGATCCGGCATCCAGCAGGCGAGCGTCCGCGAGCCGGAAAACCAATCAAGTGACGCCTGCCATGTGCAGGGAGTCTCCCGCGCCTGCAGACGCAGGCGCTGCTGGACCCCGGATCAAGTCCGGGGTGACGGAGAGAGCGAGGGCTGCCTCAACGCTTCCCGACCCGGCCCCCTAGTTGTTGACCTTGCAGCCGCGGCGGCGTTCCTCGGCCTGGATCTGGGCGACGCGGCGCTGTTCCCACTGGCTCAGCGTCGGGTTGCTGGTCCAGCAGTCGGCATTGTTGAAGGTGCGCTTGCCGAGACTGGAGGAGAAGCAGTAGCCGTTCTGGTCGTAGATGGCGTTGCGCTCGTACCAGAGATCCCAGCAGCTGGCGGCGGAGGCGGCGGGGGCGAGGCCGGTGAGGCCGACGACAAGGCCGGCTGCGGCGATCATCAGGGAGGGTTTCATGTGCATCTCCTTTGCATTGGCGGCAAGCGCCGCCGTCTGCCTACCGGTATCCGCATGGCCACGGCCCGCATTGATGCAAGTCAACGAATGTGTTCGCCGTGCATCGTTTTGCGATCCTCGCCGGCGATGCTGCCCGGGTTGCGCAGTCTGGTTATCCGGGAGCGGTTGAACAGGGCGGTAAACTCTTGGCGGCCGGGCGGCGGGCGTGCCATCATGGGCCAAAGCACGAAAGGCGCTCCATGTCCGATATCGGCTCGATCTTTTCCACCTGGGACCTGATCCTGATGGCGCTGATCGCCTGTTCGCCAGGCCTCGTCATCGGCGCGGCTCTCGGCGCCTGGCGCGGCGTTGGCAAGAATCCCGGGCGCCGTCTCAGGGGCGCCACACTCTTCGGTTTAACCGGTTTCGCGCTGGCACTCGCCGGCTGGTGGCTCTATCTCACCGTGATCAAATGAGGCCGACACACGTGATCCGATCCCTGTCCTTTGCCGCGGCGCTTGCCGCCGCCTGCATGGCGCTCACGCAGCCCGCGTCCGCCTGGGAGGCGGTCGAGCAGGTCAAGACCTATCCGGTCTCGGGCCAGTCCGGGCCGGAACTGTACAAGTCGATCGGCGAGAACGGGCCGGTGATTTCCGGCAGCCGCCGCACCATCGCCCACACCACCTTCCAGCTGACCTGGGGTCGCGATTACCGCGAGCGGGCCGACGGCAGCTGCGTCATTGCGCGCAATGTGCCGAAGCTGATCATCACCTACACGCTGCCCAAGCCGCTCGGGCCGGTGCCGGCCGGCGTGGCCTCGAGCTGGAAGCGGTTCTATGACGGGCTGGCGGCGCACGAGCGGGTGCACGGGCAGTACATCATCGAGATGGTGCAGGCGATCCAGGACATCAGCGTCGGGCTCTCCGCGCCCGCCGATCCGGGCTGCCACAAGGTCCGCGCCGAGCTGCAGACCCATCTCAAGCGGCTGTCGGACGAGCAGCGCGCCCGCGGCCGGGCCTTCGACCGGGTCGAGATGGGCGACGGCGGCGCGGTGCAGCAGCTGGTGCTGGGGCTCCTGACCGGCCGCTGACCGGCATTGCCGGGGACCAGGCGGCCGCCTGGAAAAGCCCGATTTGGCTTGCGGTGCCGGGTTGGACTGCTAGGCTCGGGCAACCGCCTCCGGGCCAGAATCAGGACGCCGCATGACCGTACGCATCGCCACCTTCAACACCGAGAACCTGTTGAGCCGGTTCGATTTCTCCGGTTTCCGCAACGAGCTCAGGCAGGACCGGGTGGCGCAGCTCTATGATTTTTCCTCCGAGGCGCAGTACCACCAGGCCGAGATCGCCCGCGCCATCTCGCTCACCGACGACACGCGGCAGCTGACCGCGCTGGCGATCGCCGAGGCGGACGCCGACATCCTGTGCATGCAGGAGGTCGAAAGCCTCGATACGCTGCACCGGTTCGAATATGGCTATCTGTTCAAGATGATCGGCGACGGCTACCGGCACAAGGTGCTGATCGAGGGCAATGACAGCCGCGGCATCAATCTCGCCATGATGACGCGGGAGCACACGCTCGACGGGGCGAAGATCGAGGTCGAGGCGGTGGCAAGCCACGCGCACCTGACCTACGAGGCGATGGGGCTCTACACGCCGGATCTGGCCGAGGTGGCCAAGCCGCATGACAAGGTGTTCAAGCGCGACTGTCTCGAGGTCGACCTGAAGATCGGCTCGAAACGGCTCACCGTCTACGTGGTGCATTTCAAGTCGATGGGATCCCCACGCAACGGCGTCGACGGCCGCACCCACACCATGGCGGTGCGGGTGGCCGAGGCGCGGGCGGTGCGCAAGATCATTTCCGAGCGCTTCGGCCCGGATGGCGGCGGC
>JAHJUC010000292.1 GCA_018829385.1 Alphaproteobacteria bacterium | reverse complement strand
TGATGCGCAAGCGACAAGGCAGATTTTCCTACAATCCCACCCCATCGCTTGCTGAGCAATTCCACGCTCTGGCTGATGCCTTCTGACCGCATATCCGAAACGGTTCTTTCTCCGCCATATCAAAAATTTGCAACAGAACCGAAAATTCAGGTCCAGACGGTAAGGCTGCGGAGTATGCGCAGCGAGCAGGGCTGCCAGAACGGCGATGGATTGCGTAGCCACGACCGCCAGCAGCCAAGCCCCGCTGATACCTTTGTCGAGCGTTGGCTTTTCTTCCTTTACGGTAAAGGCGGTGAAGATGGTGTAGGTCAGGATGATCCATAAGAACAGCGCCAGAAACCAGAAGGCGAACCCAAGACTCATGGCCTCGGCCATCACCACGAATTGACTGCCAACTATACCCGAGGCGGCGACCATGGTGAAGAATCCCGGGCCGCGCAGGTGATCAATCATATCCCCGAAAAAAAGCCGCGGGTGGCGATAAACCCGCAGAAATGTCAGCGACCACAGCACAAGATACGTGAGGATCGCAATCGTGGTTAACCCCCAGGCCAACCAGTACAGCCCGACCTGATAGGCGGCCAGCGCAACAATGCCTGTGGCCATGACCATGCCAAAATAGGCAGGCGACAGGTTTTGCACCTGCAACGCCATAGGACTCGATGGTTTTGGTTGGTCAGGCGGTTTCGTCATGGGGCGTCACCCGTCCATGCTTGCGCGACTGTCCTGCCAAGATGCAACAGATCGACGGCCCGTGCCGCGATCTGTTGCACGATCTCGTCGGTTGTCCGGGGACACATGTAGAAGGCGGGCACAGGCGGCATCACGATGCCTCCCATTTCCGTCACAGCCGTCATGTTGCGCAGATGGGCGAGCGTCAACGGTGCTTCGCGCGCCAGCAGGACCAGCGGCCGGCGTTCCTTCAATTGCACGCCCGCCGCGCGGGTCAGGAGATTGTCGTCCAGGCCCATGGAGATCGCAGCCAGGCTGCGCATCGAGCAGGGGGCGACCAGCATCCCTGCCACCGGAGACGAGCCCGAGGCAATGACCGCGCCCACATCACGCAGATCGTGGCGCTGATCGCAGAGGGCCGTCAACCGCGCCAAAGCATCGGGGCCGCATTCAGCAGCCAGCGTCCGTTCCGCGGCAAGGCTGACCACCAGATCAATGCTGGCGCCCAGCCTGCGCAGATGGCCTGCGGCCGCCAGCGACAGGGCCGCGCCCGAGGCGCCCGAGACTCCCAGAATGACCCTCATCCCGCGCCTCCGATTCCGGCCATCAGTTTCTCGGCGAAGGCCTCGGCCTCAGGCGACATCGCCATCACCCGGCCCCACTCGCGCCCGGTTTCGGTGCCGATCTTTGTGGTGGCGTCAATGCCCATCTTGCCCGCCAACCCCTCCAGGGGCGAGGCAAAATCGAGATAGTCCATTGGTGTGCGATCCAGCATCATGACATCCCGGCCCGGGTCCATTCTTGTGGCCATGGCCCAGGCGATGTCGTCCCAGTTTCGCACGTCGATGTCTGTGTCCACCACGATCATCATCTTGGTGTAGCTAAACTGCGGCAGCATTCCCCACAGCGCCATCATGACGCGGCGCGCCTGGCCAGGATAGCGCTTGTCGATCGACACCACCGCGATACGGTAGGAGCAGGCCGCAGGCGGCAGCCAAAGGTCGCTCACCTCCGGAATCTGCTGCCGGATCAGCGGCAGCACCAGGTCGTTGAACACTTCGCCGATGACCGACGGCTCATCCGGCGGACGCCCGGTCGAGGTGGACAGATAAAGTGGATGGCGCCGATGGGTCAGCGCGGTAACCTGCATCACCGGAAACGGTTCGATCGCGTTGTAATAGCCGGTGTGATCCCCAAATGGTCCCTCAGGCGCGGTCTCGGTCGGGGAAACCCAGCCTTCCAGCACCATTTCGGCGTGCGCAGGCACCAGAAGCGGCACCGTTCGCGCCGGCACCAGTTCCGTGCGTGACCCGCGCAGAACACCGGAAAAAGCCAGTTCCGACACCGTTTCGGGCAGCGGCAGCGCAGCGGCCAGCAGGGTTGCCGGATCGGCCCCCAGCACAATAGCCACCGGCATGGGCTCGCCCGCCCGCGCCCAGCTGCGATGATGCGCCGCACCTCCGCGATGCGCGAGCCAGCGCAGGATCAAACGATCGCGGCCCAACACCTGCGCGCGATAGACACCCGCATTGTAGCGCGCGACCGCCTGCGCGTCGCTGCCATGGGGACGGGTCAGCACCACCGGCCAGGTAATCAGCGGTCCGGCATCGCCGGGCCAGCAGGTCTGCACCGGCAGGCCGGTCAGATCCGGAGCTTCGGTCACCATTTCCTGGGCGGGAGCTTTGCGCAACAAACGATGCCGCGTGCTCAGCGCGGCCTTCAGCATGGGCCAGCGCGACCAGGCGTCGCGCATGCCATCAACCGGGGCGGGCGCCCGCAGTTCAGCCAGAAACGCCCCGAAATCAGGGACTTGTTCGGGCAAAAGACCCAGGCCGGCGGCGACGCGGCGGCGCGTGCCGAACAGATTGGTCACCACCGGTATGTCAGACGTGCGGCCATCCGGAAGGACCGGTTGATCAAAACGAAGCACCTGCCCCCCTGCCCTGAGCACCTGCATGTGGACAGCAGTCATCTGGTGGTTCGTCGCCACTGGTTGGGCGATCCGCAGCATGTCGCCCTGTTCCTCGGCCCAATTGAGAAAAATGCGCAGGCTCGAAAAGACCGGCAGTTGGCGGTGGATAGCGTCCAAGGTGGCTCCTGTGGCTGAGACCTTGATTGTTAGCAGCCCGGTTCGTTCATTCACTTGACATAAATCAAGTCAACCGTGGCCCCACCGCCTTAGACTTATCCGCAATTCCCGAACTCTGTCCCGAGGTCCGAGTGCCCGACATCCACACGCCATTCCCGACTGTGCCCTCGTTGCTCGCCAGCACCCTGTGGGCGTTGCCGCTTCCCCCCTTGGCCCAGGCGCTGACGATTCTGGCCCGGCGGCTGGTCGCCAATCACCCTGGCATGATCAACCGGCTGGGTCCCTATGTCGATCGCCGGTTTGCCATTGTGCCGACCGATCTGCCGGTAACTCTGCTGCTGCACCCGCATCCGACAGCCATGCGCGTCACCCTGCACCGCCAACCGCCAGCGTCAGATGCCCGTATCGCCGGACCGCTGGCCGCCTTGCTGGGTCTGGTGCACGGCACCTGGGATGGCGACGCGCTGTTTTTTTCCCGCGACCTGGTGATCGATGGGGACACTGCGGCGGCGCTGGCGCTACGCAACGCCATTGACGATTCCGAGCTTGATCTGGGCGCCGAGATTGCCGGCCTTTCGGGGCCATTCAGCACGCTGCTGACACAACTGATCAATCTTGCCGAGCGCAAGACTGGTGTGCCGCTGCGTAGGGCGGAGGCGCAGCAATGATGGAATTGGTCTGTCCCGCCGGCACCCCGGCGGCGCTGCGCGCCGCTGTCGACGCCGGAGCCCATACGGTCTATTGCGGCTTTGCCGATGAAACCAACGCGCGCAACTTCCCGGGCCTGAACTTCAGCCGGGAGGAACTGGCGGCTGGCGTTGCCTATGCGCACGGCCGTGACGCCAAAGTGCTGGTGGCGATCAACACCTTCCCTCGCGCCGGGGCCGAGCCGCTCTGGCACCGTGCATTGGCCGACGCCGAAACTGCGGGCGCGGATGCGGTAATCCTGGCGGATATCGGCCTTCTGGCTCATGCGGCCGAACGCCATCCGAAGCTGCGGCGCCATCTTTCGGTGCAGGCCGCGGCGGCAAACCCCGATGCGATCAACTTCTACGCCTCGGCCTTTGGGGTGCGACGGGTGGTTCTGCCGCGCGTGTTGACTGTCGCCGAGATCACCGCGATCAACCGCGAGATCGAGGTGGAAACCGAGGTGTTCGTCTTTGGCGGGCTCTGCGTGATGGCCGAGGGCCGCTGTTCGCTGTCGTCCTACATCACCGGCAAGTCACCCAACATGAACGGCGTCTGCTCACCGCCTTCGCATGTCCAATATGTCGAAACCAAGGGAGAACTGGCAGCCAAGCTTGGCGGCTACACCATCCACCGTAACGCCAAGGACGCGCCCGCCCCCTACCCGACGCTTTGCAAGGGCTGTTTCCACAGCGGAGACAAGACCGGCTATGTGTTTGAAGACCCCAGCAGCCTGGACGCCAAGGACTTGATCCCGGCGCTGGCGAAAGCCGGCGTGTCGGCTCTCAAGATCGAGGGGCGGCAACGCTCGCGCTCCTATGTCGCGCAGGTGGTGCGCAGTTTCCGTGCCGCGGTCGAGGCGGTGGCGGCTGGAGATCCGGTGCCACCGGGCACACTGGCCAGCCTGACGGAAGGCCAGGCCGCCACCACCGGCGCCTATCGCAAGACCTGGAGATAGAGCGATTTCGGGGAAAGCGGCAACCGGATTTTCTCAGATTGCGGAGAAGGAAGCAGTCCTATGGAACTGACAGTCGGGCCGAACCAGTTTTTTTGGGACGCCGCAATCTGGCGCGATTTCTATCTGCGCCTTGCCGACGAGGCCCCGGTCGAGAGAGTGGTGCTGGGCGAACTGGTGTGCTCCAAGCGCCTGCCGTTTTATCAGACGCATTTCCCCCAAGTTATCGAGCGGATGCAGGCCGCTGGCAAGACAGTGGCAATGACCAGCCTCGCGCTGATCACCCTCAAGCGCGAGCGCAAACTGACCGCGGATCTGGTGGAGATGGGGCTTGAGGTCGAGGTCAATGACATTTCGGCAATGCCGCATCTTCCAGCCGGGGCCGGCTTCTCGGTCGGGCCACTTGTCAATGTCTACAATGAAAGCACGCTGCGTTGGCTTGCGGGGCGCGGGGCGACGCGCATCTGCCTGCCGCCGGAACTGCCGCTGGACTCGATCGCGATCCTGGCCAAAGCGGTACCGGTGCCGGTCGAGGTTTGGGGATGGGGCCGCCTGCCGCTGGCGGTTTCCGGGCGCTGCTATCACGCGCGCCTGCATGACCGGGCCAAGGACAACTGCCAGTTCGTCTGCGGCCTCGATCCCGATGGCCGCGCAGTGGACACGCTGGACGAACAGCCATTCCTTGCGGTCAACGGGGTCCAGACGCTCTCTGCGAGCTGTGCGAACGCAGCGTATAAATTGCCCGGCCTGCGCGAGGCCGGGGTTGCATCGTTGCGCCTCTCACCCCAATCCGACGGCTTCGTCGACGTCTGCAAGCTCTTTCGCGACCTGATCGACGGGCGGATCGATGCCGAAACGCTTTCGGCAAAAGCCCTGCCCCAGGCGCCGGGCGGGCGCTATGCCGACGGTTTTCTGGCCGGAGCCGCTGGGGTCGAATGGTCCGGTGGGACCAGACAACCTGGCCTCGTTTGAGGCAGGCGAGCTGGCAAGCGCCGGATTACATCAATCGCGATCGCTCTGCCTCCATCTGCGCCTCGGCCTTTCGAACGAACAACCCGGCAGGCATCTCCGCTGGGATCGGAGGCAGATACGAGACGGTGATTGTCCCGCCACGTTTGCCCGATCGGCTAAGTCCCCAGAATTTGCCGGAGTTCACAAGAACGGGCAACACGGGCACCCCCAGCTTTGCGTACAGTAGCTCCACGCCCCGCTTGAACCTGATTGGTTCCAGCTCCTTCATACGTGTGCCCTCCGGGAAAATGAGAACCGAGCGGCCGCCGTCAAGCGCTTCGCGACTCTGGTTCAGCATAATCTTCAGAGCCTTGGACCCGGTCTCCCGATCGATGATGATCATCGGTGATTTTCGCAGGTACCAGCTGATGATCGGAATCCGGAGCAGTTCCTGCTTCGCGACAATCGCGACGTCGGGGAAGAGAACCAAAAACGCCAGCGTTTCCCAAGTGGATTGATGATTGCAGACGATGAGACAGGGCTCCGCCGGAATCCGGTCACGACCGGTCTCGACATAATCCAGCCTGACGACATGCTTCAGCCCGAACAGCACCCCCCGCACCCACAGGCGGGTTGTGGCCCTGATTGCCTTCCTGGGCGTGCCAACCAACCAGAAGACGAGCACCCCCAAGGCGAACCAAACGGTCCAGCCGGCAAAGAGCGCGTCGAACATGTGCGATTTAAGGTTGATCTGATACATTAGCGGGGTCAATTCATGCTGTGAGAAGCGGCTGATTGACTCGGCAGCCCCA
Organism: Alphaproteobacteria bacterium; assembly: GCA_018829385.1. Classification (GTDB taxonomy): domain Bacteria; phylum Pseudomonadota; class Alphaproteobacteria; order Rhizobiales; family Rhizobiaceae; genus Hoeflea. The sequence goes on along the minus strand of JAHJUC010000292.1, from coordinate 935 downwards.
GATGGGTTTCGTCGTGCCGAAAGACCGGCACGGGCCGCTTTCTCTCTGCAATCCTGTTTCAGCCCGGCGTAGTCATCGCCCATGCCCCATAATCAGAATTCCGGACGGACTTGATACGATGCTATTTCCGGACGGAGTTGATGAGGACGCAAACGTCGGGGCAACCGTGTGTCAGATCAAACGTACAAAGGATATGATAGCACATTGAAGCGCTGCCTGATGCCTTAAAGGGATTCAGACCTGAGGCATTGTGCAGCAGGCTTAAGATATCCGGCACGCTCATCCGGATTGGAGAAACTGTTACAACGAACCTTGTTGTGTCACCAAAAACGCGATGGCCGCAAAGAAACAGGCAGAGGCGGCGATGACAAAACCATGCCAGATTGCATTGGCGAACTTCATCCTCTTGGCCGCATGGAAAACCACGCCAACGGTATAGAGCAACCCGCCGGCGATAATGAAACCAAATGGCAACTCCGACCATGACGTCCAGACCAGGACGATGCTCATCCAGCCCATGACCAGGTAAAGGGCGGGGCCGAAACGGCCGGGCGTATTCCAAAACACCAGCTTGAGCGTCATGCCGATGATCGCCAGGGCCCAGACAACGCCAAGGACAAGATAGGCCAAACCGCTGCCGATCATGACGACCAGCGGCGTATAGGTGCCGGCAATCTTCAAATAGATCGCCGCATGATCGATCCGGCGCAAGACGGGCCGGATACTCTCCCACGGCGTCATGTGATAAAAAGCCGAGGCTGCGAAAGTGGCAATCAATGTGATCGCATAGATTGGGTTCTGTTGCAAACTCTTCGCTAACCGGCAACCGATAATCATCTCTCGATGTTTTCGGAGATGACAATGTTCAAAGGCCGCCATTTCGACCAGTCGATCATCTTGCTTTGCGTTCGCTGGTATCTGGCTTACGGCCTGAG
>JAHJUC010000291.1 GCA_018829385.1 Alphaproteobacteria bacterium | reverse complement strand
CCAGTGCAGCTGGTAGAGATCGATGTGATCGATCCCGAGACGTTTCAGGTTGCCGTCGATCGCCTGCATCACCGAGGCCCGGGTGAAACCCTGCCCATCGCGGATCCAGCTGACGCCGCTGCCGCCCATCTTGGTTGCCAGAATCACCTCGTTGCGCTTGCCCGAGGCCCGGAACCAGCTGCCGATATACTCCTCGGTGCGGCCCTGTGTCTCCGCCCGCGTCGGCTGGGTCGGGTACATTTCAGCGGTATCGATGAAATTGACGCCCTGGGCGAGGGCGTAATCCATCTGTTCGTGGGCTTCCGCCTCGGTGTTCTGTTCGCCCCAGGTCATGGTACCGAGACAGATCTCGCTGACCATCATCTCCGTGCGTCCGAGCCGCTTCATTTTCATGCTGTGCATCCCTTGGCTGGTAAGTTGCGCGCACAATACCGGGGGCGTCCCGGTGCGCAACCCACTGTTCGGTGAAACAGTCAGTTCAATGCAGGTTGAGCGGGCTCAGAACAGCCAGGCGACATAGCCTGTATAGACCGCGACCATCGCCACGCCGGCGCCTCGGCTGATCCGCCCGGTTGCGAGGATCAGGGCAATCAGGGCAACCGACACGGCCAGCATGAAGGGGATGTCGAACAACGCCATCGAGCTTTCGACGGGAACCGGAACCACCATGGCGGTGATGCCGAGAATGCCCAGGATGTTGAAGATGTTGGAGCCGACGACATTGCCCAGCGCCACTTCGGCATGGCGGCGGAAAGCGGCGACGACGGAGGTTGCAAGTTCCGGCAGGCTGGTGCCGACGGCGACGATGGTCAGCCCGATCACCGCTTCCGAGATGCCGAAGCTGCGGGCAATCGCTGTCGCTGCGTCAATCAGCAGGTCGGCGCCAATGAACAGCGCGCCAAGGCCGCCAAGAATGAACACCGCTTCCTTCCAGCCGGCGAGCTTGACCACCAGTTCGGCTTCCTCCTCGGTCATGCGTCTCCGGTCAGTGTGGGTAACCCAGGACAGGTAGGCCGCCAGCACGGCGAAACTGGTCAGGCCGAGCCAGAAATTGACAACGCCCCACCAGCCCAGGCCCAGCATGACGACGGCCGCCACCAGCATCATCACCAGGTCACGCTTGAGATTGGGGATCCGCGCGGCGATTGGCGAGATGACCGCCGCGACGCCCAGTATGAGCAGGATGTTGGCCGTGTTCGAGCCGACCACGTTGCCCACGGCGATTGCCGGCGCACCGCCCAGCGCCGCCTGCAGCGACACCAGAAGTTCAGGCATCGAGGTGCCGAACCCCACCACGGTCAGCCCGATCAGCAAGGGTGGCATACCCAGCCTGTTGGCAAGCGATATGGCGCCGCGCACCAGGTATTCGGCGCCGATGGTCAGAAGGATCAGACCGCCGGTCAGCATGAGGATGTGCAAAAGCATGTTTAGGGTCCGAAGTTGGGGTGAACGGCAACGACAATCGCAACGCGACAGCCCGCTATATGCGAACTGCCGCGCGAGAAGTCGAGGTTTCGCGCTGGAAGGTGCCGGTTACAGTGAACCTGGACCGGGGTCCAGGCCTCAGTCGGCGTTGTCGGGGTTCATCTCGGCAGAAATGGCGAGCTTGACCGTCATCCACGTCGCCCAGATCGCAATCGGTGCAATCAGCGCGATCATGATGATATCGCCAACGATGGCGAGATCGAAGAATCCGTCCGCGGCCCAGATGGCTGCGAGTGCGGCGAGCCAGATCTCCGAGCCGATCAGCACGATGGCGCCGATGGCGGTCAGGAAGGCGACGAACCTGGATTTGCGGGCGGGCATGGAAACGCTGTCGGCTGAATCGGCCGGAGCGGGGTGTGACGCGGGATGCGACATCGTGGGTGGTCCGAAAAAGGCGCTGCTGGTTCCGAGCGCAACGCACAAGATGTGACGGCGCCGCGTGGCAAATTCAAGATGCTGGCAAGCACGGACGAAAATATTCTGTTTTCCCGGCCCGGCGCGATCGACCGCCGTGGTTTCGGCGCTCGATCAGGATGCTTCCGGCAGGTGCCGATCGCCAGCGTCCGGGGCTTCAAACAGGTCGCAACCTTGACACCGGCGGTGCGAATGTGAATTGAAGCGGCAACGGGACATCAATCATCGGAGCCGAAACATGGCCATAGCATTCACTTTTCCGGGGCAGGGCAGCCAGACGGTCGGAATGGGCAAGGATCTTGCCGCCGCCTACCCAGAAGCGAGAGCCGTCTTTGACGAGGTTGACGCGGCGCTTGGCGAGAAGCTTTCGGCGGTGATCTTCGAAGGCCCCGAGGAGACGCTGACGCTCACCGCCAACGCCCAGCCGGCGCTGATGGCGGTCTCCATGGCGCTGATCCGGGTGCTCGAGGCGCGCGGGCTCGATCTTGGCAAGGCCGCGAGCTATGTCGCCGGCCATTCGCTCGGCGAATATTCCGCCCTGTGCGCCGCCGGCATGTTCACGATCTCCGACACGGCCCGGCTGTTGCGCATTCGCGGCAACGCCATGCAGGCCGCGGTTCCGGCGGGCGAGGGCGCCATGGCTGCCATCATCGGTCTGGAGAAAGACGATGTCGAGGCCGCCTGTGCAGAGGGCCGGGCGCACGGTGCCGTTCAGATCGCCAATGACAATGGCGGCGGCCAGCTGGTGATATCCGGTCTCAAGCCCGCCGTTGAAGCCGCCGCGGCCAGCGCCACGGCAAAGGGCGCCAAGCGCGCGCTGATGCTGCCGGTTTCAGCACCCTTCCATTCGAGCCTGATGCAGCCCGCAGCCGACGCCATGCGCGAGGCGCTGGCGGGCGTGACCAAATCCGCACCCGTGGTTCCCGTCATCGCCAATGTCCGCGCCGCACCCGTGTCCGATCCCGACGAGATCGCGCAATTGCTGGTCGAACAGGTGACCGGCCAGGTACGCTGGCGCGAGACGGTGGCCTGGTTTGCCGCGAACGGCGTCGACACGCTGGCGGAAATCGGCGCGGGCAAGGTGCTGACCGGGCTTGCCCGCCGCATCGACCGCTCCGTGACCGGCATCAACGTCGCCGGCCCGGACGAT
>JAHJUC010000290.1 GCA_018829385.1 Alphaproteobacteria bacterium | reverse complement strand
GCTCGAGGATGGCTACCAGGGCGCGCGCCGGGCCGGGCGGCCGATGCTCTTGGAAGGCGGGCTCGACTGGAAGGCGATGGGGCTGACCCCGCGCGACATGGACTTCATCGAGGCCAGGAACGGGGCGGCCCGCGACATTGCGCTCGCGCTCGGCGTTCCGCCGATGCTCTTGGGCATCCCCGGCGACCTGACCTACGCCAATTACCAGGAGGCCAATCGCGCCTTCTGCCGCCTGACCGTGCTGCCGCTGGTGGCGCGAACGGCGCAGGCGCTGACCGCCTGGCTGCAGCCGGTTTACAGTGCGGGGCTGAAGATCGACTACGACGCCGACCGGCTGCCGGGGCTGTCGGCCGAACGCGACGCATTGTGGGCGCGGCTCGGCGCCGCCGACTTCCTGACCGATGAAGAGAAACGGGAAGCCGTGGGATATCAACGTGTTGCGGGCTGAATCGGATTCAGTCCGGCAGCCAGATGAATCAATCTGTGAAGCGGAATTGACCGTCAAGGGCGGAGGTGAAGCGATGCCCAACATCGATCCGGATCCCGCGATGCTGGCCACGCGCATCGCCGGCGCGCTGGCCGGGGCGCTGGTCTCGCTCGCCTACATGATGCCCAAGGGAACGCGCGAGGCGGTGGCCCGCGCCGTTGCCGGCATTGTCTCCGGCCTGGTCTTCGGCGGCCCCGCCGGCGTGGCGCTGGCGCAGTGGATCGGCGTGAGCCAGATGCTCTCGCCGGCCGAAACCCTGCTCACCGGATCGGCGGCCGCCAGCATGACCGCATGGTGGGTGCTGGGCGCACTCGCCCGCATCGCCGACCGGACCGGGCGCGGACCCAGGCCGTAAGCCGGGTCTACATCGAACCCAACTCGACACCAACAAGGACATCACCATGACAACGTACGGAAACCCCGGACGGCAGCACAAGCGCGTCGATCTGGCCCTGGAGGATGTGAGCGGCGACGGCAGTTTTTCCGGCTATGCCAGCCTGTTCGGCGCGGTCGATCTCGGCCGCGACGTGATCGAACCCGGCGCCTTTGCCGCCTCGTTGAAGCGCCGGGGGGCGGGCGATGTGCGCATGCTCTACCAGCATGACCCGGACCAGCCGATCGGCCGCTGGCTGTCGATCCGCGAGGACGCCCGCGGCCTGCATGTCGAAGGCAAGCTGTCGCTCGGCGTGGCCCGCGCCCGCGAGGTGCACGAGCTGATGAAGTCCGGCGCGCTCGACGGACTGTCGATCGGCTTCCAGACCCTGCGCGCCCGCAACGAGGCCAAGGCCGGGGTGCGAAGGATATTGAGCGCCGATCTCTGGGAGATTTCGGTGGTGACCTTCCCGATGCAGCCGGGCGCGCGGGTGACCGCGGTCAAGGCCGCATCCGCTCTCGCGCCGTGTGCGGACCTGACGCGGCGCGACCTCGAACGCCGGCTCACGCGGGATGCGGGGCTGACACGGCGCCAGGCGCGCGGGCTGATCGCCCGCGGCTACGGCGCGCTTTCGGACAGGCAGGACGCTGGCCCGGAGGAACTCAAACGCCTGGAACGGCAGCTGCGCACGCTGACCGCGACGCTCTGCCGTTCCGCCCCTTCCACCGACAAAACCCTGTTGAAAGGACGACCCATGACCTTCCAGACCAGGGCGCCGCGCGCGCCCGAAACCAAGAGCGTCGACGCCGACGTTTCCGCAGCCTTCGAGGACTTCATGTCCGCCTTCGAGCACTACCGGCAGTCCAACGACGAGCGGCTTGCCGAGATCGAGCGCCGCGGCTGCGCCGACGTGATCACCGAAGAAAAGATGGCCCGCATCGACCTGGCGCTCGATGAGCAGAAGCGCGCGCTTGATGCGCTGCTGGTCAAGCGCGCCCGCCCCGATCTCGGACGCGGCGCGGCCCAGCCTTCCGCCGTGCGCCAGGCCTTCGACGCCTATGTCCGCCGCGGCGACGAGGCGGCGCTGCGCTCCACCGAACTCAAGGCCATGTCGGCGGGCTCTGACCCCGACGGCGGCTACCTGGTGCCCGACGAACTCGACAGCGAGATCGGCCGCAGGCTGTCGGAACTCTCGCCGATCCGTTCGATCGCCACGGTGCGGCAGGTCTCCGGCGCGGTGCTGAAGAAGCCGTTTGCACTGAACGGCATGGCCACCGGCTGGGTCGGCGAGACCGACGCCCGGCCGCAGACGAACGCGCCGCAGCTCGCCGAGCTGCAGTTCCCGACCATGGAGCTCTACGCCATGCCGGCCGCCACCGCCTCGCTGATCGAGGACGGCGCGGTCGACATCGAGGGCTGGATCGCCAGCGAAGTCGAGGCGGCGTTTGCCGAGCAGGAGGGCGCGGCCTTCGTGGCTGGAGACGGGGTGAACAAGCCGCGCGGCTTCCTCGATTACCCGAGCGTCGCCGATGACAGCTGGAACTGGGGCAATCTCGGCTTCGTCGCCACGGGTGCTACCGGCGCGTTCGGCACCGATCCGTCCGACCGGCTGGTCGAGCTGATCTATGCGCTGAAAGCCGGTCACCGGCAGAACGGGCGGTTCGTGATGAACCGCAAGACGCAGGCGCTGATCCGCAAGTTCAAGGATGCGGACGGCAACTATCTCTGGATGCCGCCGGCAGGCGCCGGCCAGGCCGCCTCGCTGATGGGCTTTCCGGTGGTCGAGGCCGAGGACATGCCGGATGTTGCGGCCAATGCGCTGGCGCTGGCTTTCGGCGATTTCCGCCGCGGCTACCTGGTGGTCGACCGGACTGGCGTGCGCATCCTGCGCGATCCCTATTCGGCCAAGCCCTACGTGCTGTTTTACACCACCAAGCGCGTCGGCGGCGGGGTGCAGAATTTCGAGGCGATCAAGCTTCTGAAATTCGCCGCCTGACGGATCTTCCGCTCCTCCCCGGCAAACCCTCTCCCGGCCTTCCGGGGGAGGGGTCTGAACCCCCAACATGCCACCTCCCGGAGACCGCCATGACCCTGATTGAGACCGATCCGCCACTGGCGGAACCGGTGACGCTTGCCGAGTTGAAGGCGCATCTGCGCATCGATGCGAGCGATGAAGACACCCTTCTCGAAGGCCTGATCCGGGTCGCCCGCGCCCATCTGGAAGCGGTCACCGGCGTGGCGCTGATGAGCCGGGGCTATCGCCTGTTGCTCGACGACTGGCCGCGGGAAGCGGTGATTCAGCTGATGAGAACTCCGGTTCAATCCATTGATGCGATTCTGCTTTATGACGCCGATGGCGTCGAGCAAAACCTCGATCTGTCCGGGCTGGTGCTTGACGGCACGGCGCATCCGGCGCGGCTCATGATCCGGCAACGGCCGCGCCCGGGCCAGCCGATCAACGGCATCGAGATCGAGTTCACCGCGGGCTTCGGTTCGGGCGCGGAGGTGCCGCCGGAACTCAAGCGCGCCATCCTGATCCATGCCGCCCATCTGCATGAATTCCGCGGTGCGGTGACGCCGGACATGCAGCCCGCCGCGATCCCGCCGGGCTATGACCGGCTGATCGCGCCCTGGCTCAGGCGGGCGCTCTGATGGGCGTGCTCATTGTCGATCCGGGGCGGCTGAGCGCCCGGCTGGATCTGGAAACGCCGCCGCAGACGGACGACGGGCAGGGCGGCGCGACCGGCGGCTGGGAACTGGCCGCCAGCCTCTGGGGGCGGATCGAACCGCTGCGAGGCGTCCCCGGCGAAGTGGCCGGCGCCAGCATTGCGCCGGTCACCCACCGGGTCACCATCCGCTATCGCGACGATGTCCGCCACGCCATGCGCTTTGTCCATCGCGGACGCAGTCTCGTCATCCGCGCCGTGCGCGATCCCGACGAGAGCCGCCGCTACCTGGTCTGCGACTGCGAGGAGAGCCAGCCATGAGCGCCAATCAACTGCAACAGGCCGTGGTCGAGCGTCTGGCCAACAGTCCGGGCGTGCTGGCGATCACCGGCGCAGGCCGGATCTTCGACCGGCTGATCACCCGCGCCGAGCCGCCCTACCTGGTGCTGGGCGAGATCATAAGCAGCGATTTTTCGACCGGTGATTCCGAGGCCAGCGAACACCGCTTCGAGATCGAGGCCTGGAGCAAGCAGAGCGGCCGCAAGCAGGCGGTCGAACTGGCCGATGCGGTCCGCGTAGCGCTGCATGACGCGGATCTGACGCTTGACGGCGCGGTCCTGGTCAACCTGCGCCACGAACGCACCACGAGCCGCCGCGCGCCCAGGACCGGGCTGCATGTGGCGCGGCTCAGGTTTCGCGCGGTGACCGAGCCATGATCGCCGCCTTCTCCGAAAACGAAGACCCGAATTTCGAAAGGACACTTCCATGACCGCCCAGAAAGGCAAGGACCTGCTCATCAAGATCGATGATGGCGGAAGTTACGTCACCATCGCCGGATTGCGCGCCCGGCGGCTGGCCTTCAACGCCGAAGCCGTCGACATCACCGATGCGGAATCGGCGGGGCGCTGGCGCGAGCTTTTGGGCGGGGCCGGCGTGCAGCGGGCGTCGCTGTCGGGCGGCGGCCTGTTCAAGGACCAGACGAGTGACGCGCTCGCCAGAGCCGTGTTCTTCGCGGGCGAGATCCGTGACTGGCAGGTGGCGATCCCGGAATTCGGCACCGTGACCGGGCCGTTCCAGATCACCGCGCTCGAATATGCCGGCCGGCACGATGGCGAGATGACCTTCGAGATCGCGCTCGAATCCGCCGGCGCGCTTGCCTTCGTGGCCGTGTGAGGTCGCGATGACCATTCATCCCAACCGCCGCCGCGGCGAGATCGCGGCGCAATTCGATGGCGAGACCCGGCTGCTGTGCCTGACGCTGGGCGCGCTGGCCGAACTCGAAAGCGCCTTTGGCGTCGACGATCTGTCTGAACTGGCCGTCCGGTTCGAGGCCGGAAAGCTTTCGGCGGCCGACATCATTCGCATCGTCGGCGCGGGGCTTCGCGGCGCCGGCAACCGGCTCACCGACGAGGACGTGGCCGAAATGTCGACCGAGGGCGGGGCTGCGGGTTTTGCCCGCATTGCCACCGAACTGCTCTGGCTGAGCTTCGGCGGCGCAGAGACGGAGCGGCTTTCACAATCAATATCCAATCGGGAGGGCCGGGCTCCGGACAGGCCTGAAAACCCTCCCGGGCCGCAGGTGGCAAGGAGGTGACGATGCCGGATCGGACGTTTTTCCCCTGGGCGTCCGTGCTCCGCTTCGGCCTCGGCCACCTGCGGCTGCCACCTGAAGCCTTCTGGCGGCTGAGCCTTACTGAACTCAACGCGCTCGCCGGCGCAGGCGATCGGGCTGAAACGACCACCCGGACATCACTGAAGGCGCTGATGGCGCTCTACCCGGACAGGCGCAGGGAGCCCGCCCAACACACGCGAAAGGATCCTGCCGATGACCGATGAGCCAAACCTCAACGTCTCCGTCGAACTCGACCTCAACGGCGCCGACCAGGCGCTCGATGAACTGACCCGGAAGGCCGACGCCTTTGGCGGGGCTTTGTCGGGCGCGCTGAAATCCGCCACCGTCGACGGCCGCGGCCTTGACGATGTGCTCAGAACGCTGGGAACCCGCATGGTGGGCATTGCGGTGGATGCCGGAACGCGGCCGCTCAACCAGCTGATGAGCAATTCGATCGCCGGCCTGGCTGGCAGCCTCGGCCGCCTCTTGCCATTTGCCCGGGGTGGCGTACCCGGCCGGATGCATGCCTTCGCGGATGGCGGCGTCGTCGACGGGCCGTCCTATTTTCCGATGCCGGGCGGCGATGTCGGCGTGATGGGCGAGGCGGGCGCGGAAGCGATCCTGCCGCTCGCCCGCGGGCCGGACGGACGCCTGGGCGTTGCTGCCGGCGGGTCGGCGCAGCCGGTGCAGGTGACCTTCAACGTGACGACGCCGGACGTGGCGAGTTTTGCCAAATCCGAGGCCCAGGTCACCGCCATGCTGGCCCGCGCCGTCGGCCGTGGCCGGCGCGGCCTGTAGGCCGGACCTAGAAGCAGCTTGCAGGAAAGGGAGATGCCATGACCAATGGCTTTCATGAAGTGCGGTTTCCGCTCCGGCTGTCGCTCGGCGCCAGCGGCGGGCCGGGACGGCGCACCGACATTGTCGCGCTGTCGAATGGCGGGGAAACCCGCAATGCCCGCTGGGCCGATGCGCGGCGGCGCTACGACGCCGGGACAGGCCTGCGCGGGCTCGACGATCTCTATCAGCTCACCGCGTTCTTCGAGGCCCGGCGTGGCCAGCTCTACGGCTTCCGCTTCCGCGATCCGGTCGACCATGCCTCGGCCCCGCCGGGGCAGGCGGTCACCGCCATCGACCAGCAGATCGGAACCGGCGACGGGGTGAAAGTCCTGTTCGAACTCAGCAAGACCTATGCCGATGCGGGTGGCGCAACCACGCGCCGGATCGAAAAGCCGGCCGAGGGCCGTGTGCTGCTGGCCGTCGATGGCCTGGCACTGGACGCGGGCGACTATGCCGTCGATCACGTGACCGGCGTGGTGACGATTGCGCCGGGATCGGTTCCCGCACCCGGCGCGATCGTGACCGCGGGCTACGAATTCGACATTCCGGTGCGCTTTGACACCGACCGCATCGAGATCAGCCTCGCCGCCTTCAAGGCGGGCTC
>JAHJUC010000031.1 GCA_018829385.1 Alphaproteobacteria bacterium | reverse complement strand
CTGGTCGACCGGCTGGATCGTGGCGAAATACGCGAGCCCCCACGCCGATCCGCTGACCTTCCTGAGCCTGCGCTTCACCCTGGCTGCGGCTCTGTTTGCGGTGATCACCTTTGCAAGCCGCGCCGTCTGGCCGTCGACCCGTGCCGGATGGACGCACGCGGTTCTCTCCGGCGTGTTCCTGCACGGCATCTATCTCGGTGGTGTCTGGTGGGCGATCGCGCAGGGCGTGCCCTCGTCGGTGTCGGGCCTTATCGCGGCGTTGCAGCCGCTGCTGACAGCGCTCGTTGCCCCGGTGATCGTCGGCGAACGTCTGACCGGCCCGCAAAAGCTTGGCGTGCTCCTCGGGTTTGCCGGGCTCAGCGTCGCCATCCTGCCGCGGCTGCTGGCGCTCGAAACGTCGATGCTGCAGATCGCGCTTGTGCCCTTGCTGGTAAATGTGTTCGCCATGGCGTCGGTCACCGCGGGAACCATCTACCAGAAGCGTTACCTGCAGGAGGGCGACCTGCGCGCCATTGCCTCGCTGCAATATGTCGGCGGATTTCTGGTGGTCATGCCGCTGGCGCTGCTGATCGAGCCCTTGCGGATTGACTGGAACCTGGAATTCGCGCTGGCCATGGGCTGGTCGGTGCTCGGCCTTTCGCTGGTCTCGATCATGCTGCTGTTGTATCTCATCCGGCGCGGCCAGGTTTCGCGCGCCGCCTCGCTGACTTACCTGGTGCCGCCCGCGGTCGCCATCGAGAGCTGGTTCCTGTTCGGCGAAGCGCTGACGGTTCCGATGATTATCGGAACCGTGATTGTCGTGATCGGGGTCTGGCTGACCAACCGGAAGGCCCGGATCGTCGCCTGATCAGAAGTCGGTCGGCACGCCGCCTTCCGCCTTGCGCCGTGCGACAAAGGCGTCGAGCTCTTCCGAAATGGCCTCGTCGAGCGCCGGCGCCTCGTAATTCGCCAGCGTTTCCTTCCACACCCGGTTGGCGTGGTCATAGGTGGTCGGCTGGCCGGCAAGGCTCCAGCTCTCGAAATTGCGCCAGTCCGACAGGATCGGCGAGTAGAACGCGGTCTCGTAGCGTGACAGCGTGTGGGCGGTTCCGAAGTAATGCCCGCCTGGCCCGACCTCGGCGATGGCGTCCATGGCCAGCGCTTCCGGGCTCGTGTCGATCGGCGCCAGAAACTCGGCGACCATTTGCAGCATGTCGACATCCATCACGAATTTCTCGAACGATGCCGTCAGCCCGCCCTCCATCCATCCGGCCGCATGCATGATGAAGTTGCCGCCGCCCTGTACCACGGCCCACAGCGACATCATCGATTCATAGGCCGACTGGGCGTCAAGCGTATTGGCCGCGCAGGTGTTCGACGTGCGGTAGGGGACGCCGTAACGCCGCGCCAGCTGTCCGCCGGCCATGACGGCTTTCATGTATTCGGGCGTTCCAAAGGCCGGCGCGCCGGACTTCATGTCGACATTTGATGTGAACCCGCCATAGACCACCGGCGCTCCGGGGCGGACGAGCTGGGTGAAGGCGATGCCGGCCAGCGCTTCGGCGTTCTGCTGGACCAGGGCCCCCGCCACCGTCACCGGCGCCATCGCCCCGGCAAGCGTAAACGGCGTGATCACCACCACCTGGTTGCGGGCCGACATTTCAATGATGCCCTGCAGCATCGGTGCATCGTAGCGAAGCGGCGAGGAGGCATTGATGATCGTGAACAGGGATGGCTCGGCTTCCAGCTGTTCGGCGGTCACGCCGCGTCCGATGCGCACGATCTCAAGTGCATCAAGATTGCGCTCCTTGCCCAGGGAATAGGCATGGAATGGCTTGTCCGTGAGCTTGACCAGGTCCGACAGGCAGTCGAGATGGCGCACCGAGGCATGCAGATCGGTCGGCTCCACCGGGTAGCCGCCGGTCATGTGGATGATGTCGTAGGATTGCGCAAGCTTGATCAGGCTGCGGAAGTCTTCCTGTGTTCCGGTTCTGCGTCCATTGTCGCGGTCCGAGCAGTAGGGCGCCGATGCCACCTGGGCGAAGGCCATGTTGCGTCCGCCGATTTCAATGTTGCGCTCGGGATTGCGGGCATGCAGCGTGAACGGTCCTGGGGCCTTGCCGACCAGGTCCATGACCAGACCGCGGTCAAGCCGCACCCGCTCGGTGCCGGCGACAACCTCGGCGCCTGCGGCCGCAAGCCGGTCTCGGGCTTCTGTGAGCATGAAATCCATCCCGATCTGCTCAAGCACCGTGAGCGAGGCCTCGTGGATGGCCTCCAGCCCCTCTTCGGACAGCAGCAGCGACGGGTCCTGGCTGTTGAGGATCGAGCGGTAGCGCAGCGTTGCGGGGCCTTTCCTGCCCTTGCCGCGATCGCCGCCGCGCCCGCCGCCGGCCCGCCTGCGCCTTTCCGGAGCGCCTGCAGTGTTCTCGATTGCAGTGGCGACAATGTCCTCGATCTTGCTCATGCGCCCTGTCCGGTTGCGGTATGTTGCCTTGCCCGGCCGCAATGCATTGGCCACGGGCTCCCTGAAAGGCGACGCTATGCCGAACCGATTGATCCGGCAAGCCGGTTTGCGACGCATGCTGCCGGTGCCGTCTCACGCAACTTGAAAGCGAGATACAGTTTCGCGAAAGCCGGACTGCTTATTTGGTAATTGATGGTTAACGCTTTGTTCAAAGCCGGTGTGCAAGAGTGTCTGGGCAGATCGGGCAAGCGCTTGAATCGATGGGGACTGCCGGGTGGATGACGTGGATAGTATCGAGGGCGACGATTCGCTTGCCAATGCCTGTGCACTGGTCTCCAGGGATCCGAATCCTGCCTTCGTCAAGGATTCGGAGCTGCGCTATCTCGCGGTCAATCTTGCCTACGCGGAATTGTGGGATTGCCAGCCTGCAGCGCTGATCGGTCAGCAAAGTCATCAGCATTTCGAATCTGTCGAGCAGAATGATCGTGACGAGAAGGAGCGCCGCAGCCTGGTTTTCGGAAAGGACCAAGTCGCCCTGTTTTCGCACCCGCTCAAGGGTGGCCGCTACCGGATCCGTATCCAGCGCCATCGGCAGGCCTCCGGCAAGACCTTCATCGTAGGCCACTTCGAGCCGATTGCCGGCGTGCGCTTCGAAACCGGGCAGACAGAGACGGTTCCACGGGACGCGATGTCCCGGCCAATCAAGGCGGGTATCGAGCCGGACGGCAGTCCGAAAGGTCCGAAAGCACCGGGTCATATGCCGCCTGCCGCGGTTGGAGATGTGGACCAGTCGATTCTTGACCGTTTCAACGAGATCTTCGACTGTATGGACGTCGGAATCGTGCTTTACGATCCAAACGATGTTCTCATCTACGTCAATCCGGCAATGGACGCCTTGACAGCACCGGACTACACGCTCGAGGTCGGCAAATCACTTCGTTCAGTGCTGGAAACCTCGTGCAGCTTCAGTGCCGAGGACGAACCGGAAGCGCGCGCGGCCTGGATCGAGAACCGCATGTCGGTTCATCGTGAATTTGGCAAGGCCACCGTTGAACAGCTCAAGAATGGCCGATGGATCCGCATCATAAACCGTGCGCTCAAGGACGGCTACACCTTGGGTCTGCGCGTCGATGTTACCGAATTGAAAGAGCGCGAGACCGCCCTGGAAAGCAAGGTGGCCGAAAACCAGCTGTTTCGCGCGATCCTTGATGAAATGCCGATTTCGAGCTTCGTCAAGGATGAGGACTACCGGTACATCTACGTCAATCGCGCCCACGGTGAACTGACCGCAATCTCCGAAAAGGATATGCTGGGCAGGGACGATTTCGAGATCTTTGGCGAACAGGGCGGTCCGTTGCGGGAGGCCGACACGGAAGCGATGAACGGTCGCGGCCTGATGGAACGCGAAATCGAACTGGACAGCGCAAAAGGGGAAACGCTCAAGCTGATCGACCGCAAGGTCGGGTTTGATGGGCCGGGCGGCAGGCGGTACCTGCTGGGAACGACCATCAATGTGAGCGACATGAAACGCCGCGAGCGGGAAGTCTATGAGGCGCAGCGCCGCGCCGAGCTGCACAAGGCCGACCTGGAAAGCGTTATCGAGGCCATGCACATGGGTGTGGTGGTCGTCGACAGGAACACCAATGTCGAACTGATAAATGGTGCGTTTTTCCGTATCTGGAAGATTGCGTCCCGCGACGATTTCATCGGAGCGCCGTTCCGTGCACTCATCGATGTCAATCGCGAGAACGGCATCTACCAGGTCGCCGAGGACGAGTTCGAGGACTACATCGAGGCGCGGCTTGAGGAAATCCGCGGTGGTTTCGTCGAGCCGCGTGAATTCGCTCGTGCCGACGGGCGCACCATGATCTATTCTGTCCGTGCGCTGTCCGAAGGCAAGCGGATGATATCCTATTTCGATGTCTCCGAACTCAAGCAGCGCGAACAGGAGCTTGATCTCGCCCGGGCCGAGATGGAACGGGCCAGCGAGCTGCTGCGCGGCGCGGCCGGGGCCATGGCGCAGGGCCTGATGGTGACCAGGGACTGCCTCATCCAGTTCGCCAACGACACGTTCTTCGAGATGCTCGAGGCGCCGCACGAGGTTGCTGCAGTCGGCAAGGACCTCAACGACTTCTTCGATTTCTGCGAGCGCCGCGGCGATTACGGAAGCGAGGAAGAGGCGGCTGCCACCCGCGCAAGGGTCAATGATTACCACAAGAAACTGATACCTCACACGCTCGAGCGGCAGACCACGTCGGGCCGCTGGCTCCGCATCGACGGCAAGCCGACCGCCAATGGCTCGATGATCATCACCTACACGGATATCACCGAGGCGAAGCACCGCGAGGAGGAACTCCAGCACCTCGTCATCAAGGCGGAGATGGCCGACCGTGCCAAGTCCGAGTTCCTGGCCAACATGAGCCACGAGATCCGCACGCCGATGAACGGCGTTCTGGGCATGGCCGAACTCCTGGCCCGGACCGAACTGGACACACGTCAGCGCACATTCACCGATATCATCGTCAAATCCGGCAATGCGCTGCTTACCATTATCAATGACATCCTCGATTTCTCGAAGATCGACGCCGGACAGCTTGTCCTCGACCAGGCCCCGTTCGACCTGTCCGAAACGGTCGAGGACGTGGCGTCGCTGATTTCCGGTCGCGCTGCGGAGAAGGACATCGAGCTCATCGTTCGCATCGACCCTGCGCTGCCTGCCCGGGTTGTCGGCGATGTCGGACGGCTGCGCCAGATCATCACCAATCTTGCCGGCAACGCCATCAAGTTCACCGAATCCGGGCATGTGCTCATCGAGGTCACCGGTCAGCTCAACGACGCCGGCCTGCTTGATTTTGCCATCCATGTGCACGACACCGGAATGGGCATTCCGCCCGACAAGCTGGAAGCGGTGTTCGAGAAATTCTCCCAGGTCGACAATTCCTCGACCCGGCGGCACGAGGGAACCGGCCTCGGTCTGGCGATCACGTCCCGTCTGGTTGAGCTGATGAGCGGCCATATCCGGGCCGAAAGCAAGGTTGGCGAGGGGTCCGTGTTCACGGTCGAGCTCAGCCTGCCGGTGGATCACAGCACTGTCACGCGCGTCCGGATTGCCCCCGTCGATGTCTCCGGCGCCCGGGTG
>JAHJUC010000289.1 GCA_018829385.1 Alphaproteobacteria bacterium | reverse complement strand
CCGCCCCGGACCAGAAACGTCGCCCCGAATTCCTTGTAGGCCGGCGTCGCGGTCTCGATATAGGCCTTGTATGCTTCGGGATCGTGCACATCGATGCGGCCGATCCAGTATCCCTTCGCCATGCTTGCCTTCCCTTCTTATCTAGTTGCCTGCCATCTCGGCATTGATGGCGCGGGCTGCGGCCGCCGGATCGGACGCCGCGGAAATCGGCCGCCCGACCACAAGATGGGTGGCGCCGGCGGCAAGCGCATCGGCCGGTGACATGACCCGCTTCTGGTCGCCATGGTCGGCACCCGCGGGGCGAATGCCCGGCGTCACGATCGCCATCTCAGGGCCAACAATCGTGCGGACAATGCCTGCCTCCTCCGCCGAACAGACGATCCCGCCCATTCCGGCATCGCGGGCCTGGGCGGCGCGGCGCTCAACCAGTTCCCCGGCAGACAAGGCGTAACCGGCGTCGGCGACATCGGCTGTGTCCATCGAGGTCAGCACGGTGACGCCGAGAAGGCAAAGATCGCTGCCGCGCGCCGCCGCGACGGCTGCCCGCATGGCCTTCGGATAGGCATGGATGGTCAGCATGTCGACGCCCATCCGGACGACATTCTCGACGCCCTTGGCAATCGTGTTGTCGATGTCGAGGAGTTTCATGTCGAGGAAGACCCTGCGCCCCGACGCCTTGAGGTCGCGCGCCAGCGTCAATCCTCCGGCAAAGGCAAGCTGGTATCCGATCTTGTAGAACACCGCTTCGTCGCCAATCCGTTCGACCAGGGCTTCGGCCTCGGCAAGCGTCGGCACGTCAAGCGCCACGATCAGGCGCGGATCCATATTTCCAAAGGCGGGCACACCCGGTTCAAGCGCTGCATCCGGCATTTCGCATTCCCTCCGTGTCAGCCGGTCCTCGCATGAAGACAGTGCGATCGCAAGACCATCGCTACGCGTATCGATCAAGAGGCGCGGCCGTTATCCGGCCGACATCATGGCACAATGCCTGATCAGGGACTTGCAGGTGTTGGCCAGCATCGTGCTGCTGCGCTCGTCGCGCAGCCGTCCGTCGGCCTCGAAAGCCTCGGCCGCGCCGCTGACCGCGCATTGTTCGCTGATCACCTGGGTTCCGACATTCACCATCACCGAGCGGACATGATAGAGGCCGCGAATGCCGCCCAACTTGCCGTTCGACGCCGATCCGAGGGCGAGGTAGCGCCCGCTCCAGGGCTTGAAGGCCTTGTCGCCATCCCTGGTGATCAGGCTGACCCAGTCGATCATGTTCTTGAGCAGCGGCGGGATCGAGGAATTGTATTCCGGACAGCAGAGAAAGACGCCATCATGCGCCGCGATCAGATGGCCTAGCTTCATGGCGTTTTCGGGAATGCCGGCTTCGTTCTTCAGGTTCTCGTCGACGATCGGTAGCGGATAGTCAACCAGCGAGATCCGGGTGACATCGGCCCCCTGCTGCGCCAGCTCGACCGCTGCGGCGGCGGCCAGCGACACATTGAACGAACCGGTGCGGTTCGAACCGGGAAGAACGAGAATTCTGGGGGTCATGAAGTGCTCCGCTGCCTGCCGGTCCCTCCCCGGGACCGTGCTGTCCGGGGTTCCATATAATGCACCCGGACCGCGAGGGAAGCCGATGACGGCGGATTTCAGACAGTCGGGGTGCCGCGGCGGTAGATCCACAGTCGCGCAGGCGGGACATTGCGCAGCACGAAATCATGGTGGACCACCTGAAAACTGGTGCCCCGCGCCAGCACCGGCGACATGGCGCCGTAGGAGAACTGCACCACCGGTCTTCCCGGCGGCAGGCGGTCGAGCAGGTCCTCGATCAACGCCACCCGGCGGACCATCGGAAAATTGAGAAGCGGAATCCCCGAAACCACGCTGTCGAAGATGGTCGTCCCGGTGTCCCCAAGCGTTGCATCAAGATCAAAGGCGTCGCCGCGGATGAAGCGGACTTCGGGAAAATCCAGCTGCAAGCGGGCATGAAAATCGGGAGAGTACTCGATCGAGAACAGGCTCGACGGGGGCACGCCACGCGCCAGAATGGCGCGCGTGATGACGCCGGTTCCGGGTCCGAGTTCAAGCACCGGCAGCCCCGACGCGGGATTGACCACCGCCGCCATCGAACGGGCGGTCACGGAGGAGGTCGGCATGATCGCGCCAACAGCCTTCGGTCCGTCCATCCATCCCTTGAAAAAGCGGATCTCGTCATCGAACCGGCGGACAAAACGTCCGGGAAAACTCATGCTCACGGCCTGCACCCTCCAGCGGCGCCCCTGTCCTCAAGGCAGCTTATACCCCACCAGTTGAACAGCAAACATGGTTTCTCTTGGGCGACGCCGGCTAGAGCCGATCATCTATAGATGAAATCGTTTGAACGCAGGGATTTCGTGATCTGGCAAGGAGCGTGAGGCGACGCGGCGCGAGCGCCGTTAGCCTCGCGCGACGCAGTCCAGAGCGCGAAAGGCCAAGTTCAGGCGATTATGGTGGGTTGTTTCTGGTCGAACTGCCCGTCCTCGCAAGGCTTGGACATCTTTTCCGCGCCAGCGTCGTCAAAATCCTCGAACGATGCGCTGCATCGCTCTTGCGGTTTTTCCTAGCTGGCACGAAAAATCCTGTCCATCAAATCGCTTCCAGCTAAAGATGATCGGCTCTAGCCCGGGGGGCTTAATCCGACATCGTGTCAAAGAAGCCCTTCATTCTTGAAAAGAAGCCGGTGGATTCGGGGCTTGTCTCCTTGGAAGACAGTTCCTGGAACTCCATCAACAATTCACGCTGGCGCTTGGACAGCTTCTGCGGCGTTTCGATGGTGATCCGGACATAGAGATCGCCGAACTGGGCGGACCGCAGCACCGGCATGCCCTTGCCGCGCAGCCGCAGTTCCTTGCCTGGCTGGGTGCCTTCGGGCACCGTCACCCGCGAGCGGGCTCCATCCATCGTGGTGATGTCGAACTTGCCGCCGAGCGCGGCAGTGGTCATTGAAATCGGAACCGAGCAATAGAGATCGGCACCTTCCCGCTGAAACACGGCGTGGGGACGCACCGACAGGAAAATGTAGAGATCGCCCGAGGGACCTCCGCGCATGCCGGCCTCGCCTTCGCCCGACAGCCTGATGCGGGTACCGTCCTCGATGCCGGCGGGAATGTTGACCGACAGCGAGCGCTCCTCGGTCACCCGGCCCTGGCCGGCGCACTTCGTGCAGGGATCGGTGATGGTCTGGCCACGGCCGTGGCAGGTCGGACAGGTGCGCTCGACGGAGAAGAAGCCTTGCGCCGCACGCACCCTGCCGGCACCGCCGCAGGTGGAACAGGTGGTCGGCTGGGTGCCGGGCTTGGCGCCGGAACCAGAACAGGCGTCACAGGTGATCGAGGTGGGAACCCTGATCTGCGCGGTCTTG
>JAHJUC010000288.1 GCA_018829385.1 Alphaproteobacteria bacterium | reverse complement strand
TGGGACCGCCGGCCGAGTAGTAGGCCTCGCAAATGCCGTGTACCGAGGCGGGCAATCAGATGCACCGCATCCACCGACGCTCACGGCCCAAAGCTGCCCGATCCCGTGCAGAATGATGCTGTCAAGCTGGCTTCCTCCACCCGTGCATCGGAACCTGATGCGACGTCAATCCGGGCGCGCTTTCAGCAGTTCCTGCATTCTTGCCTTCAAGTCCGCTTCCCAGGTGTCCCGGTTTTCTCGGATCACCCGGGAGTATTCGCTGTCGTCCGCATGCGGATCCTCGCTCTCCATGAAGGCTTGAGCCGTTTCCAGCATCGATTTGCGATCGAACGCCTCGAACGCGCCAACGAGCCGTTCCGCCTTTTCACGGGGATGGCCGAGCGCCTCGAACGCGGACCGTGCTGCGCGGATCGAGCTGTCATAGGTTTCGCGGATGATGTCGCGGCAACCAGCGGACCAGAGGTCGTAGACATGCCAACGGTCGATGGCGCGGGCGATGACATGAACATGAGGATGATGGTCGTGCATGTGGCGCGCCAGTTCCGTTGCCGCTTCCTTGTTGTCGATGGCAATCACAAGAATCCTGGCGTTTTCAATACCGGCGGCATGAAGGAGATCGGGACGTGTCGCGTCGCCGTAATAGGCGCTGAGGCCGAACCGGCGCAGCATCTTCAACTGATCATTGCTGTAATCGATCACCGTCGTTTCGTAATCGGCCGCCCGCAATGCACGATTGACGATGCCGCCAAACCTGCCGTGGCCCGCAATGATGATGCCAGAACCATGGGCAATTTCGTCGGCTTCGCGTTCCTGTTGGCGCGAGTAGCGCGGCGCGATCAGCCGGTCATAGAGGATGAACAGGGCCGGGGTGAGAAGCATCGACATTGCGATGACCAGCAAGAGCAGGTCGGCCACCGGCGAGGGAACGACGGCATTGGCGACCGTGAAGGAAACCAGCACGAAACCGAACTCGCCGGCCTGCGCCAGGCCCAGCGCAAACAGCCATTTGTCGCCTCCGGCCAGCCTGAAGACACGGCCCAGCAGCAGCATGATGAGGCACTTGAGCAGGATCAGGCCAAGCGTCAGCCCGATGATCAGCGCAAGGTTTTCGCTCAACAGGGCAAAGTCGATGCTCGCCCCGACGGTGATGAAGAACACGCCAAGGAAGATGCCCTTGAAAGGCGCGATGTCGCTTTCCAGTTCGTGCCGGTATTCGCTGTTGGCCATGACCACACCCGCCAGGAAGGTGCCGAGCGCGGGCGACAGGCCGACCATCGTCATCAGCAGCGCGATGCCGACGACCATCATCAAGGCCGTGCTGACGAAGAGTTCACGCAGCCGGGCGCGGGCGATGTAGCGGAAGATCGGACCTGTGAGATAGCGGCCTGCCAGAACCACCAGGGCGATGGCAGCCAGCGTGATCACCGCGGTCTGCCAACCGGGCAACCCCTCTACCAGATTGAGGTTCAACGCTGAATCGCCGTGCCCGCCGCCATGGTCATCACCCTGATGCAGCGCATCGCTGAGTTCCTTCAGCGCAAGCAGCGGAATCAGCGCGAGCATCGGGATGACCGCAATGTCCTGGAACAAAAGCACCGCGAAGCTCGCCTGTCCGCCATCGCTGCGCATCAATCCCTTTTCATTGAGCGTCTGGGTGACGATGGCCGTCGATGACAGTGCGAAGATCAGGCCGATTGCGAGCGCGATGGTCCATGCCAGCCCGAACAGCATGGCGATTGCCATGACCGCGAGGGCGGTCAGGCCAACCTGCAAACCGCCCATCAGGAAGATTTTCGACCGCATCGCCCACAGCACCTTGGGCTGCATTTCCAGGCCGATCAGAAACAGCATCATCACAACGCCGAATTCGGTGAAATGCTGCAGGGCGGCAACATCCACACCAGCCCCGTGCAGGACCGGGCCGATGGCGATCCCCGCAATCAGGTAGCCCAGGACCGAACCCAGCCCGAAACGCGAGGCCAGCGGAACGGCGATCATGCCTGCCAGAAACAGCGTGAAAGTGATGAACATGAACTCGGCGGTCATGGCGTCTCCCCAAAATTGTCATCGAGTGCGGTTGTTTTCCCAACCGAACCCTTGTCAGGTCGGGCAAGGACTACTCGGCATCCTGTCTAGACCCCGACGCTTGGATCGCCACTCGCCCAGGCGACACCCTGGCCCCGGTCCATTGTCCGTATGGCGGCCATGTCCGCTTCGTCGATTGCGAATCCTTCGAGATAGATGTTCTGCCTCATACGTTCCGGATTGAGGCTCTTTGGCAATACGGCATATCCGTTCTGCACGCCCCAGCGTAGCAGGAACTGGGCTTCGGTTACGCCGTATTTTGCGGCCATGTCCGTGAACACGCCACCGTCGGCTTTCATCTGCTCCGTCTTGGCGCTGGCCTGCCCCTCCTGGGTGCGCCAGGTTGAAAGCGGCACAAGGCTGCTGTAGGCGATCGGCGCAATCCCGCTCTCAGCCATGTAGGCGAGCAATTCGGGTTTCTGAGACCAGGGATGCAGTTCGATCTGGTTGGCGTCAGGTGTCTGCAGTCCCGCGCTCCGGATTTCCTCCAGATGGGACTGGTTGAAATTGCTGACGCCGATGGAG
>JAHJUC010000287.1 GCA_018829385.1 Alphaproteobacteria bacterium | reverse complement strand
TGCCGCTCCTGGCCTTGCTGCCGCTGGAGGCGGCGATGCAGTCCCGGCGGCTGTCGGGGTTGGCCCTCGGGCTGATGTCCGCGGCAGCGGCACTGCTGGGGGTCGCGGCGCTCGATGCGGCCGGCCACGCGGCAGCCGTTCCCGGCGGCGCTCTTGCCGCCTCTGTCCTGGCCTTTGCCTTCTACGCCCTGATGCGCGGTCTGGCCTTCGGGCTTGAAAGCCCGCGCCCGGCTCAGGCCGCCATCGTCGCCGAGGCCGCGGAACCGGCCCGAACCGTCTCGTCCGCCCAGGCCTCCGCGTCCGATCTGCTCGATCGTCTGCCCGGCCTGGTGACGCTGCACAACACCCGCGGTGACGTGCTGCGCGTGTCCGGCGCCGATCATGCGGATTTCACCCGCAAGATCGGCGACGTCAGCGGCAAGGGCTTCGTCAATCGCATCCACGTCGCTGACCGCATCGCCTTCCTCGACGCCGTCGACAGCCTTCGCCGCGGCGAAGCCCGCAGCCAGCTCGAACTGCGGTTCGATTGCCCGGGCGAAGCCTCGCAGTTCGTCCATGTCGCCGTGGCCCTGTCGGCCGAACGCGACGCGGACGGCGTCTTCTCGGGCTTTCTGATCCAGACCCGCGACATCTCTGACGAGGTCGCCGACTACGTCCGCGCCAACGCGGTTGTCGAAGAGGCCGAAAGCGCCAATGCCTCCAAGACGCGGTTTCTCGCCGCCGTCAGCCATGAACTGCGCACGCCGCTCAACGCCATCATCGGCTTTTCGGATATCCTGTCGCGCGAGATGTTCGGGACATTCAGCGACGAACGCCAGCGCGAATATGTCGGCCTGATCCACCAGTCGGGCGCGCATCTTCTGTCGCTCGTCAACACCATGCTCGACATGTCGAAGATCGAGGCCGGCCGCTATGAAGTGTTCGTCGAGGCCTTCCCGATCGGCGATGTCATCGACAGCTGTGACGCGATGCTGCGTCTGCAGGCTTCAAACCGCCGCATCACGCTGACCCGCAGGCTGGCCCGCGGTCCGGACGAAGTCGTGGCCGACAGAAGTGCCGTGCAGCAGATCCTGATCAACCTGGTCGGCAACGCCATCAAGTTCACCGAGCCCGGCGGCGTGGTCAATGTCGACGCCGCCATCCGCGACGGCCGGCTGCAGCTGGTCGTCAGCGACACCGGCATCGGCATTGCGGCGGACAAACTCGCCCGCATCGGCGAACCCTTCGTCCAGGCCCAGAACGAACTCGGCCGCCACTACGAGGGCACAGGTCTTGGCCTGTCCCTGGTCAAGGGACTGGTGGACCTGCACGGCGGCAGCTTCACCATCGAAAGCGCCGAAGGCGAGGGCACGGTGGTGACCGTGGACCTGCCCGCCGACGGCTCCGGCGCCAACCGCCAGAACTGCGACAGCCCGGACGGGGTCGCGGTGGTTTTCCCGCCGCTGCTGCCGAAGGCCGCCAGGAAGCCGGCCGGAAATCCGGTCCGAACCTATGCAAAAACCAGGAATGAAGACTATGTCGAGACAGCGCGTATCGCCTGACTTGTTTGACGATGAACCCGCCCGGGGCCACGGCATTCTCGGAATGCTCGGCTCGCTGGTGTCGGCGCATCCCTCGCTTGCCGGGGGCAGCGTGGCGTTTGCGGTGATCTTCGGTTTCGTCGCCAGCAACGCGATCTGGCACCAGCCCGGACAGCATCCCGCGCCGATCCTCAAGACCCGGGAAGCGGCGTCGCCCGCTGTTCCCGTCGCCACCGCCCGGCCGGTCACCCAGGAGACACCGTTCATCAAGGGCGTGCCCACCCGCACCGTGACCACCTACCGGATCGAACGCAGCGACAACACGCCGACCGCCTCCATTCCCGTTCCCAACGCCGTGCCCGCGCCGGCGGTTGCCGACAGCGTCGCGGAAGCAGCGCCCGCGTCCGCGGCCGATCCGGTGCTTGTTCGGATGCAGACGATCCTCGCCAAAAAGGGACTGTATTCGGGCGATATCGACGGCCTGATGGGTCCCAAGTCCGCCGCCGCGATCCGCGCCTGGGAGAAGAACAACGGCTATGTCGAGACCGGCGAGGCGAGTGCGTCGCTGCTGGCCATCATGGACAAGGCCAGCGCGCCGGCTGCACCGGTCGAGGTTGCGAGCAGCCAGCCCGCGGCAAGCCCGACGCCAAAACCCCGGCCGGCGCCGGCTGTCGCGTCGGACACGCGCGCCGGCGAACCGGTGACCATCCCGGCGCTGATCGCCGATGGTCCGAGCGAACTGGTGCGGCAGATCCAGTCGGGTCTCTCCAACATCGCCTATGCCGACATCACCGTCGACGGCGTCGCCGGATCGCAGACCCGCGCCGCCATCAGCGCCTTTGAGAAGCACTATCGCCTGCCGGTCACCGGCGAGCCGAACGAGACGGTGTTGAAGAAACTGCGCGAAATCGGCGCGCTGTGAGGCTCAAGGCCGGCATTTTCGTTGCCGCCCTGACGCGCCGCCTGTTCGCGGAAGGCGGCATGGCGGCGATCGAACGGCGCGGATCGGAGGAGGCCGGAGCCATCTTTGTCCGCATCCGCCACCGCGACGGCAGCGAAAGCCTGGCGGCGCCCGCGCCGCAGACGGCCTTTGACGAAGACCATCCGGACGGGCGGCTGTTCGAACTCCGCAAGAGCCGTGTTGCCGAGGCCGAAGTCTCCGAAACGATCGCCCGCGAGGCGAAGTTCGATCCCGATATCTGGGTGGTGGAAATCGAAACCGACAGCCCGGAAACCTATCTTCCCTTCGCTCAAGAGTAGGGCGCAATCAGGTTCAGGAACCGTGCGCCTGCCGTGGCGGGATCCGGTCAGGCCAGGCCGGCTTTGCGCAGCTGGTTCGGCGAGCAGCCGAACTTCTGCCGGAAGGCGCGCGAAAAATGGCTTGGGCTCTGGAAGCCGTGGGCGAAGGCGATGTCGCTTATCGGCTCGTCGCGGGATGCGAGGATCCTTCTCTCGCAGGCAAGCAGGCGGGCATCGAGGAGAAACCGTCCGAACGTCAGGCCGTCCCGTGCAAACAGCTTGTGCAGATGCCGCGTCGAGATCCGGAAGTGGCCGGCGGTCGTGCCCGGCGACAGTCCGGCGTCTGAAAGTCTTTGCCTTATGTAGCCTTGAACCATCGCAAGATGTTGATCCGCAACGGTATTCCTGCGCGCATTGGTGAGCCCGAACGACAGCATCTGCATCAGGCCGGGCAGCACCTCCTGCGCCGGCATGCCGCCGGTCAGGCTGTCGATGGCGGAAAACAGCGGCGCGGCAAATTCCGATTGCCGGGTGATGGCGCGGCCGACGAAATCGGACACCTTGATGCCGTTTTCCTCCAGCGCCGATTTTGGCAGATGCAGGCAGGCCTGCTCGAACTCCCGGTCGAATCGCATCGCGAACGGTTCGGTCGCATCGAGCAGAACCAGCGATCCCGCATCGATCTTCGCCTCGATGCCGCGCTGCGAAATGGTGCTTTGTCCGGTGCGCTGGAAATTCACGAACACGGCTTCGCAGGTCCGGAGCTTGATGTCCTGCGGGGTCCGGCGGACCACTTGCGCGCCGGCCCTGATCGAGGAGATGCTGGCGTCGCGGGCAAGTTCGAACAGTTCGATCTGGCCGTGGAACGGGCCCTGGTCGATCGGCTCCGGCGACAGCGCCGTATAGGCCTGGCTGACCGTCTCCTGCCAGTAGCCGAACGGCTTTGCCCGGCCGGTGGTCGACCAGACCTTCGGGGGCAAATTCGTCGGTTGCGGCTGCTCCAGATGCATACAGATTTTCTCCGGACTGCGCACAGATAAGGTCAAAGTGCACTCTCGATCAAGTGCCGCACTTGTCACGATCAGGCCGATGCCGTTCGCTGCAACCATCGAAAAGAACACTATTCGAGGGAACAGCGATGACATCGATCAGCACCAGGCTTACGCAAAGATACGGGCTCTCCGTGCCCATCGTTCAGGCCGGAATGGCCTTCGCCGGCATGACCCCGCCGCTCGGCATTGCGGTCAGCGAGGCGGGTGGAATGGGCTCCATCGCCGGCGTCGGCATCATTCCGCCCGAGGGCGTGCGCATGCTGGTCGGCGGCATGAATGCCGGCACAAACCGCCCCTACCACGTCAACTTCATCACCATTTTCACCTCCCAGGCGCATATCGACCTGATGTGCGAAATGAAGCCGAAGGCCGTCTCGTTTCACTGGGGCCATCCCGAGAGATCCTGGATCGACCAGATGCATGAAGCCGGCATCGACGTCTGGGAACAGGTGGGTTCAGTCAAGGCCGCCGTTGATGCCGTTGCCGACGGCATCGACCTGGTCATCGCCCAGGGGTCGGAAGCCGGCGGCCACAATTACGGCACCGCCGGCACCATCGCCCTGACACCCGCGGTGGTCGACGCGGTGGGGCACAAGGCCTTAGTGCTGGCTGCGGGCGGCATCGCCGATGGCCGCGGCCTAGCCGCAGCACTGATGCTCGGCGCCGACGGCGCCTGGATCGGCACAAGGTTTGTCGCAACCCGGGAAGCAGCCGTTGCCGACGAGTACAAGCAGCGCATCGTCGACTGCGATACCGCAGGCACCGAGCTCACCCACATCTTCGGCCGCGAACACCCGGACTTCAACCCGATCCGCGTGCTTAACACGCCGCTTGTCAGCGAATGGAACGGCAGGGTCGACAAGATAGCCGTTGGCGCGGAACACCACCCGCAGATCGGCGAAATGGACCTTCTGGGTCAGCAGGTGCCGCTGCACCGCTTCACCAACATGGTGCCGATGCAGGGCGCGACCGGCGCATTTGATGAGCTGCCAATGCTGGCGGGCGAGGGGCTCGGCCTGATCCGCGACCTGCCGTCAGCCGGCGAAGTGGTCGCGCGCATGGCAAATGAGGCCAAGCAGCTCCT
>JAHJUC010000286.1 GCA_018829385.1 Alphaproteobacteria bacterium | reverse complement strand
GATGAGTGCGGCAATGGCCAGCAACGTTTCGGCACTGGCTGTTTCGACGGCCTCGAGCGCCATTGCCCGCAACAAGACGACGGCAATCCTCGCCGGCCTGGTGATCGGCGCAGTCGCCGGATCGCTGGCGCGCTCCGACCGCAGCTGAAGCCGCGAAGCCCTGGCAGACCGATTTGCAAAAGGAACATGAAAATGAACGAACCCATCGATCCGATCAAAGTCCGGCAGGCACGGCAGGGCAAGCCGGTGCTCATCATCCTCGGCATCAGCCTGGTCCTCGCCATCATCGCAGGATGGGTGCTCTGGGGCGTCATGGCAGACGACACCGGCTCTACCTTCATGGAGTCGAGCGCGCTGCCGGTGCATGAGTCGATGTCCGGCCTGTCCCATACCGCCTAGTTCCCCACCAACAATTACCCGACCCCAGCAGAAAGGAGCCGACCATGGCCAAGACTGCCATTGCAAGTCTCGCACCCGAGGCCTCGAACGACCGGATCAACACCGGGTTGAAGGCCGATTATCGCTCATCCATGGCGAGGGATCTCTCCGGGATCCTGGCCGCAACCTATCGCTTGACGATCAAGAGCCACATCTACCACTGGAACGTGGTCGGGCCGATCTTCAAGCCAATCCACGAGCTGACCGAAGAGCACTACAATGCGCTGTTCGGCGCGACCGACATCATTGCCGAACGGATCCGTGCGCTCGGTCACCTGGCTCCGGTCAATCTCGACATGGCAAAGTCGTTCGCACCGACCAAATCCGACGTTGACCAGGCATCGGCGCATGACATGGTCGCCGACCTGATCAAGGAGCATGAAGAAGCTGTGCGTAACATGCGCAAGGCCGCCACAACGGCGGGCGACAATGACGACGTTGTCACCGAGGACATGCTGACCGCCCGCCTGACCTTCCATGAGAAGGCCCTGTGGATGCTGCGCGCGGTCGTCGCCGAATAATCCTCGCGACCCGGCACTGAAGGAAGGGACAGATGGCCAATGACCCGGCCTCTGTCCTTTTTCTTGCCGCTCGTTTTCCGGGCACAAAAAAACCCGCCGGAGCGGGTGTTTGATGGTGCGGTCGAGAAGACTCGAACTTCCACGGGTTGCCCCACAGCGACCTCAACGCTGCGCGTCTACCAATTCCGCCACGACCGCACGTGGTAGAGCCGAAACCTGTCCGGCGCGCTGCATGTAGCAAATGGGCATGCGCTGCACAAGCGCATTCGTCACAAAAATCACATGCCGCGGACACCGGTGGAAAATCAGTGTTTTCAATAAGAAAAGATGGCCTGCACCCGGCCAGGACGGCGAATTATGCAAATGCTTCGCAGCTCAGGCGCCCGACAACCGCAAAACAGCCATGATGAAGAGTGCCGGCTTCGGCCGCATCGAGCCGAGAATGCGGGAAAATCCTGCCGGCTGATTCCCGTTCGGGCACTTGCCTGCCCCGCGCCAAAGTAGCGGGAGAACCGGATCAACGGTCGCGGAAAACAATGTGGGCCAGTCCTGCCGGGCAAGGCAGGATCCGCCGGACCGCTGCATGGTGGCAAAACGGACGTTCAAGGCTGTTTCCTTTGGGCCCGAACGGATCTAGACAGGGGCCATGAATTCTCGCGACACACTTGAGACCCGGTTTTTCCCGCAAGGCCCGAATCCGCCGGTCAGATGGCTTATTTCGGAGGGACTGACCCCCTACCCGGAAGCCGTGGCCTTCATGGAAACGGAAGCCGCGCGCATTGCCGCGGGCGAGGCCGACGAGCTGGTCTGGCTGGTCGAGCACCCACCGCTCTATACGGCCGGCACCAGCGCCAAGGCGGAAGACCTGGTTGCGCCGGACCGGTTCGAGGTGCACGCGACCGGCCGCGGCGGCGAATACACCTATCACGGGCCGGGACAGCGGGTGGCCTATGTAATGCTCGATCTCAAGCGGCGGCGGCCCGACGTGCGCGCCTTCGTCTCGGCGCTCGAGGCGGTGATCATCGGCACGCTTGAAAGCATGAACGTCACCGGCGAGCGGCGCGAGGACCGGGTCGGGGTCTGGGTGCGCCGGCCGGACAAGCCGCGGCTCGCCGATGGCTCCGTGGCGGAGGACAAGATCGCGGCGATCGGGATCCGCCTGCGCAAATGGGTCAGTTTCCACGGGCTGGCCATCAACGTGGATCCGGATCTCGAGCATTTCTCCGGCATCGTGCCCTGCGGTGTGCGGGCGCACGGGGTGACCAGCCTGGTCGACCTGGGGCTGCCCGTTCCCATGCACGAGGCCGACATAAGGCTGCGCGATGCGTTCGAGGCGGTTTTCGGGCCGACCCGGGACGACCGGCCGGACCGGGACAGCTGATCGATCAGCCGTTCCGGCCCGCACAAGGGCAATCCTGATTGAAATGATCCCGGCTTGGTCGATACCCCTCACCGGCACGACGTCAAGCGGCATCTGCATGGTCACCCGGAACGTCTCTGCCGCGGCCATTGTCGTCAAAACCGAACCAACCCATTTCCGGCGTGTGAATTAATACGCGACCGTACACTGGACGGCGTGCGGCCAATGGCCGATACTGGCGGCGCCGGACCGGAAACCCGTACCCCGATCCGATCGATCCGGCTTTCACTTCGCAGTGACACTTGATCCAGGGGCACCGCGGACGTGACGTCCGGTGGAGGATCATCCCATCGCCGATGCAACTCGTGCGACCGACGGTTCACAGGAACGACATGGTCGATGCATAGGCTTTACATTGTGGACGCGACCTGCCGCGCGCGTGGTGTTTCGCGCATTCCGGCCAACCGGTCCGAAGACTCAAAGGGAATACATTGATGAATGACATGACAGCGGACACCTATGATGATGGCGATACGCTGGGTGGCAGGATTACGCGAGCCCGCGATCTTGCCGGTCTGACGCTGGAGGATGCGGCTTCGCGGATCGGCGTGACCGATGAGACACTGGCGGAATGGGAATCAGACCGCTCCGAGCCGCGCGCCAACAAGATCATGACGCTTGCAGGCGTTCTGGGCGTGTCCCCAGCCTGGCTGATCAGTGGCGCCGGAGAAGCCCCGCAAGCGCCCGGGATTTCCATTGCAGTCAACGAAATGTCCGGTGAAATCAACCGGCTGCGGGAACTCGCCCTGCAGATCACCGCTTGTGTCGAAGCGCTGGAAACCCGGCTTGTGACCTTGACGCGGGCCGCAAACGAATAGATGCCTGAAAATCAGGGTTGAGCCGACCCCGCCGCTCTGGCAGGGTCGGCTCAATTGTCAAAACATGATCCGGGAGAGTCGGGATGGACGTTCGCGCCGCAGTCGCCATTGAAGCGGGAAAACCGCTGGAAATCACCACCGTTCAACTCGATGGCCCGCGCGCGGGCGAGGTGCTGGTGGAGATCAAGGCCACGGGCGTGTGCCATACCGACGAGTTCACGCTGTCGGGCGCCGATCCGGAAGGCATCTTCCCGGCCATTCTCGGCCATGAAGGCGCCGGCGTGGTGGTCGACGTCGGTCCGGGCGTGAGGTCGCTGAAGAAGGGCGACCACGTCATTCCGCTCTACACGCCGGAATGCCGCGAGTGCGAATACTGCCTCAATCCGAAGACCAACCTGTGCCAGTCGATCCGCACGACCCAGGGCCAGGGGCTGATGCCGGACGGCACGTCGCGCTTCTCGCTCGATGGCAAGCCGATCTTCCACTACATGGGCACCTCGACCTTCGCCAACTTCACCGTCCTGCCGGAAATCGCGCTGGCCAAGATCCATCCCGACGCGCCGTTCGACAAGGTCTGCTACATCGGCTGTGGCGTAACCACCGGCATCGGCGCGGTGATCAACACGGCAAAGGTCGAGATCGGCTCCAAGGCCATCGTCTTCGGTCTGGGCGGCATCGGCCTCAACGTGATCCAGGGTCTCAGACTCGCTGGAGCCGACATGATCGTGGGCGTCGACCTGAACCCGGGCAAGGTCGAGATGGCCACGCGCTTCGGCATGACGCATTTCGTCAATCCGAAAGAGGTCGAGGGCGACCTGGTTCCCTATCTCGTCAACCTGACCAAGGGCGGCGCTGACTACACCTTCGACGCCACCGGCAATGTCGGGGTGATGCGCACCGCGCTTGAATGCGCCCACAAGGGCTGGGGCGAGAGTATCATCATCGGCGTGGCGCCGGCAGGCGCAGAAATCTCGACCCGCCCGTTCCAGCTGGTCACCGGCCGTTCCTGGCGCGGCACGGCGTTCGGCGGCGCGCGCGGACGCACCGATGTGCCAAAGATCGTCGAGTGGTACATGGAGGGCAAGATCGAAATCGATCCGATGATCACCCACACCATGGGGCTCGAGGGCATCAACGAAGCCTTCGACCTGATGCATCGCGGCGAAAGCATCCGCAGCGTCGTGGTCTATTGACCGGCAGCGACCTTGCCGCCGCCGCGCTCACAGCCTGAGAAACCGGACATCAAAGCCATGAAAATCATCTCGGAAGCCAAGGCCCATGGCGGTCGCCAGGGCGTTTACTCGAT
>JAHJUC010000285.1 GCA_018829385.1 Alphaproteobacteria bacterium | reverse complement strand
GCCGCCGCCGGCCGCATCCTGCTTGTTGAGAAGGGCCGCCACCTCGTCGGCATTGAAATCGCTCTCCTTCGACGAGGCTTTCTCCTGCGCTTCCGGCTTTGCGGCCGCCTTCACCGGTTCGGGACGCGTCTGCGGCACCGGGCCGGCACTCGGCAGGGCGGCGAATTGCGGCTCGGCCGGGGCAGCCTCGGTGATCGCCTCGGCCACCGGGTCCGGCGTTGTCTGCGCCGGCAGCGACGCGACATCGACCGGCGCTGGCTTGGGTTCAGCCGGTTTTTCGGGGGCGGGGGTCGGTTCGGCCGTCTTGACCGGTTCCGGTTTCGGCGCCGGCTCGGGCTTCGGCGCCGGTTTTTCGGCAGGCTTTGGCGGCGCCTCGGAGACGACTTCCTTCGGGCTTGGTGTGGCCGCTTCGCTGGACTTCAGATCGACGGCGTTGTCGCCGGCATTCTGCGCATCCGGCACGGGATCGGGACGCGAGGTCGGCGTCGGGGCGGCCTTCTCGGCCACCGGCGCGGTCTTCACCCCCTGCTGGATCTGGGTGATCTCCTCGATCGGCACGATGCTGACCGGAAACGACTCCACGTCGGCGACTTCAAGCGTCCGCGGCGCGGTGAAGGACGACAGGGCGACGCCCAGCACCAGCGCATGCAATACCGTAGATGTCGCCAGACTTCCCTTCATCAGCGCGCCGTCAACTGTCCTGTTCCTGCAGTGTCACCAGGCCGAGATTCTTGAACCCGGCCGCCGAGATGCGGGCCATCACCTTCATCACAGTGCCGTAATCGGCATTGGTGTCGCCACGCACGTAAATCCGCTCGTCATAGCCGGTGGTGGCGATCGCCTCGAGCTTGGCGACCACTTCGTCGATGGCGATCTCGGTCTCCTGCAGGAACACCTGGCCCGACGAATTGACCGAAACCGTGATCGGCTGGGTTTCGGAATTCAGCGCCTTGGCTTCGGTCTCCGGCAGGTCGATCGGCACACCGACAGTGAGCAGGGGTGCTGCGACCATGAAGATGATCAACAGCACCAGCATCACGTCGACGAACGGCGTGACGTTGATTTCGCTCAACAGCTGCTTGCGGCGACCGCGCCTTCCGCGGCGCGAACCGCCGCTCCGGCCACCCGATACGGACATGCCCATGTGCGCCCCCTATTCCGCGGCCTGACGGGCGTTCAACCGCTCGTCGATCTGGCGCGACAGGATGCCGGAGAACTCGTCGGCAAAGCCTTCCATGCGGGCGTTCAGCTTGCCCGCATCGGAGGAAAACTTGTTGTAGGCGATAACCGCCGGAATGGCGGCCAGCAGCCCGATGGCGGTGGCGAGCAAAGCTTCGGCAATGCCCGGCGCCACCACGGCAAGGTTGGTGGATTTCGATCCGGCGATGGCCTGGAACGAGGTCATGATGCCGACCACGGTGCCGAACAGGCCGATGAACGGCGCCGCCGATCCGATCGACGCCAGCGAGCCAAGCCGGGATTCCAGGGCTTCCGCCTCGCGCGCCAGGGTCACGTCCATCGCCTTGTCGATGCGCATCTGCAGGCCGATCGGCGATTTGGCGCCGCGCTCGAAGGATTTCTTCCATTCGCGCATGGCCGAGACGAAGATCGCGCTCATGCCGGACGATTTCCGGTCCGCCAGGGTCCGGTACAATTCCTCAAGCGACTGCCCCGACCAGAACACCTGCTCGAACTGGTCGAGCTGGCGCCGGAACTTGCCGAACGAGATCCATTTGTCGGCGACAATGGCCCAGGTCCAGATCGATGCGCCGACCAGGCCAAGCATGACGATCTTGACCACAAAACCAGCCTGCATGAAGAGCGACCAGAGCGTTACGTCGCTGGTTGCTGCAAGTCCAACCTGTTCCATTCAATTACCCTCGAATCCAAACGCCCGGCTTTATTACCGGGCGGCCAAGACGTCACTTTTGCCGGGAGACCAGAAGTGAGCGATTGCCGCCTAACCACTTTCAAAGTCTTCTCGCGGTCAAATTTGGTCAAAGGATGGCGCACGCGATCCGCGCAATCCTGATGATTTCGGTAATAAATTATTATGGTTAAGGCTTGGTTAGGATTC
>JAHJUC010000284.1 GCA_018829385.1 Alphaproteobacteria bacterium | reverse complement strand
TCCCTACCATGCCGACAATTTTGATGCGCTGCATCATGTTTCCCGCCCGTTTCCCGCCCTGTTATGAAATCCCGGAGGCAGGCCTGTCAATCGTTGACGGGTCCGCGCGTGTGGAGAGCGAGTGACGGCCGGGCCGTCGGCGGGGGGTATCCGTGCCTATGACGCGATGATCAGGTCGAGGGACTTGGCGGACAGGGATTCCGGCGCGTCCTGCGTCGTCAGATAGGTCTGTCCCAATGTCATGGCGGTGCCGGTCTCCGAATCCATAATGATCATGTGCACGAAAAGCGTCATGTCCGGGGCAATCTCGAGCGGGTTTCCGGTGTGGAACATCTGGTGCTCCATCCAGCTCGGGGTAAAGCGCGCGCCGACCGAGTAGCCGCAGGCGTTGAGCCGGTGCCGGGTCAGCCCGCGCGCATCCATCACCTCGGCATGGGCATCGAAGACCTGGCCAAAGGTGGTGCCGGGCCTGAGGATGGCGGTGATGGCGTCGAGCGACAGCCTGCAGGCCTCGTAAAGCTCGACATGGCGGGGTGTCGGTTCGCCGACGATCACCGTGCGCATCATCGGCGCATGGTAGTGGGCGAAGACGCCGGCCCATTCGAGTGTCAGCTGGTCGTTGGCCTCAAGCTGCCTGCGGCCGGCCTTGTAGCGGCACAGAAGCGCGTCTTCGCCGGAGCCGATGATGAACTCGTTGGCCGGATAGTCGCCGCCGCCGGAAAACACCGCGCCTTGCATGGCGGCAAGGATGTCGGCTTCATCGGCGCCTGGCTTGATCAGCGGCAGCGCGGCATCGAGTGCCGCGTCGGACAGTTCGGCCGCGCGCCTGGCATAGGCGATTTCCGCAGGGCTCTTGATCAGCCGTAGCCAGCTGACGACATGGGAGGCGTCCACCATTTCGGCAAAGCTCTGCAGCTGGTTGTCGAGCTTGCGGCAATTGGCGCCGGTCAGCCCATGGGTGTCGTATTCCACGCCGATGCGTTCGCCGAGCAGGTCGAGATCGGAGAGCAGGTTCTTCAGATCAACCGCCGGATCGGCGTTCGTCCGGTCGGTCCAGACCACGATGCGCTCGATGTTCGAGGTCTGGCGGGCCTGGCGCAGGTCGGCAGAGCGGGTCAGCAGTGTCATGGAGCCGTCGGCCTTGACCACCAGGCACTGGAAGAAGCAGAAGCCGAACGTGTCGTAGCCGGTGAGCCAGTACATGCTCTCCTGGGCGAACAGCAGCATGGCGTCGAGTTTTTCCTCGCGCATGCTGGCGGTCAGCTTGTCCAGACGGGCGGCGTATTCCTCGCGTTCAAAATGCAGGGCCATGGGCGTCCTCCTTGATGGCGATGGCGGAGATTTGTCGTCCGTAATCGGGTTCGTTGCGATGGGTGGAGCGCCGGTAGGAATACCAGGCCTCCTCATCGGCATAGGTGCAGTCGGACAGCATGTCGGCGGTTAACCCGGCCTTGCGCAAGCGGTCGACCGTGTATTGTTTCAGGTCGAACAGCGCGTGCCCCGGCCTCGGCGAAGCAGTGAAATAGACGTCATTGCCGACGGCCTGCTGCACGAAGCGATCGACGAACTCCGGACCGACCTCGTAATTGTCCTGGCTGATCGAGGGGCCGAGCACGGCGACGATGCGCCCCGCCTCCGCGCCAAGGCCCAGCATGGCCTCGATGGTGCTTTCGAGAACGCCGTCAAAGGCGCCGCGCCAGCCGGCGTGGGCGGCGCCGATGACGCCGGCCTCGGCATCCGCAAACAGCACAGGGCCGCAATCGGCGGTCAGGACGCCGAGCACCAGCCCGGGCGTGCTGGTGACCAGCGCGTCGGCCTCCGGGCGTTCGTTGCGGTTTTCGAGCGTGGCGACCTGGACGCGCGGCGAATGCACCTGGTGCACGGTGACCAGCCGGTCGACATCGAGGTCGAACCAGCGGCTGACCCGGGTGCGGTTTTCGATCACGTCGATCCGATCGTCCCTTGATCCCAGCCCGACGTTGAGGCCGCGGTAAAGCCCCTTGGAAACACCGCCGGTGCGGTTGAAGAAGCCGTGGGCGATCCGTCCGTCGGTCGATATGTCATCCAGAAGTGCGCTCCGCACCGGGTTCGGGGAGCTGCGGTCAACCGTCATGATTTGCTCCTCCCGTCGGCCCTGAGGGCGAGCCGAATCCGCAGATAATGCCTGACTGCAGGCAGATGGTGGCCATCCGGGCTGCTTCTGTCAATTCGCCGGCTCACGCTGCCTGGGGATCAAAGGGCGTGATCCGGACCGGCTTGCCGCTGACTGCCAGCACCTTGAACAGCGCTCCCATGCGGCCTTCGCCTTCTCCGGCAAGACGGTTGACCGCATCGCTGATGGTGGCCTGAGTCAAACTGTCACGCCCGGACCCGAGCGCGCCGGCGCGTTCCAGGATGCCAAGGCGGAGAAGGAAATCGCCCTGGGTCATGGGCCGGTGGACATGGGCGCCGGCCTCCCTGGCGACCTCGGCCAGCACCTGGAAATCGACATGGCTGGTCAGGTCGGCCTCGCCGGGCTGGGCCAGCGGCGGATCGAATTCATGCCGGCAAACCGCCTGCAGCGTGTCGCCGAAGCCGGTGACAAGGTGACCGTAGTCGATGGTCAGCGCGGTGCCGCCGTCGCGCACGATCTTTGCCGCAACGGCCTGCATGACCGCGGATCTTGCGGGCGAAACCTCGAAGACCTCGCCGTTGGGAACGCGACCCGCCTCGATCGGCAGGAGCGTTGTATCGAGACCGCCAGGGGCAAGGCCGAACGCCAGGTTTCCCGCATCGTCGAGCCCGACGACACGCTCGCAAAAGCCCTGCGGCGTCTTGACGAACTGGCGGATCGGAATGGCGTCGAACAGTTCATTGGCGACCATCAGGGTGAAACCGGCCGGGATCTCCTCGAACGTTTCGTGCCAGCTTATCCGCTGCTTGATGCGCACGAGGGTCTGGCGCTGCACGTTGCGCAGCCGCTCGCTGGTCTCGACCATGTGGATGGTGGCGCCGGCATAGAGGTCGGGCGCCAGCCGGGCGACGACCCGAAGCGCATCCGACATCAGGGTGCCGCGGCCCGGGCCGATCTCGACGATGCGGGTCTTTTCCGGCGATCCCTGCGCCTGCCAGGCCTGGACCAGGAAGACGCCGATCATCTCGCCGAACAGCTGCGAGATTTCCGGGGCGGTGACGAAGTCGCCGGACTGGCCGAAGGGTTCGCGGCGTTGATAGTAGCCATGATCCGGATCGGAAAGGCACAGCGCGAAGTAGTCG
>JAHJUC010000283.1 GCA_018829385.1 Alphaproteobacteria bacterium | reverse complement strand
TCCGGGTTCGGCCTCAGGATCCCCAGATCGATCCAGGCGCAGTCCATCGACGAATTGATCGAGGAGAGTGCCGCGCTTTCATTCCCGGTCGTGCTCAAAGGCACCGGCCTGGCGCACAAGAGCGAAGCCGGCCTGGTGGCCCTCGATATTCGCGACGAGCCGAGCCTCGCCGCCGCCGCCCGGCAGATGCAGACCGTCACCTCGGAGTTCCTGGTCGAGGAAATGGCCGTGGGCGGCATCGCGGAAGTGCTTGTCGGCATCACCCGCGACCCCACCGGCACCTTCCTCCTCACACTCGGTGCCGGCGGCGTGCTTACGGAGCTGCTGGCCGATACCGCCAGCCTTTTGTTGCCCGCGAGCCCTGTCGAGATCGAGACTGCGCTCAACAGCCTGCGGATCGGTCGCCTGTTGCAGGGCTATCGCGGCAAGCCCGCTGCCGACATGCGCGCCCTGACCGATGCCGTGATGTCCATCTGCCGCTATGCTGAGGCTCATGGCGATCGGCTGGTCGAACTCGAAGTCAATCCGCTGATCGCCCGGGTGGGTGACGCCATCGCCGTCGATGCGCTGATCCGCCTCCATGACGCTGAATAGGAAAAGGAGTCCGCTCATGACCGGACCTGTCAAAACCCGCATTGTCGGCCACGTGCTCGAAGTCACGCTCGACCGGCCCAAGGCCAATGCCGTCGATCTCGCCACCAGCCGCATCATGGGCGAGGTGTTCCGCGATTTCCGCGACAATCCGGAGCTTCGGGTGGCGATCCTCACCGCGGCGGGCGAGAAATTCTTCTGCCCCGGCTGGGACCTGAAGGCAGCCAATGATGGCGACGCGGTCGACGGCGACTACGGGGTCGGCGGCTTCGGCGGATTGCAGGAACTGCCGCATCTCAACAAGCCGGTGATCTGCGCAGTCAACGGCATCTGCTGCGGCGGCGGGCTCGAGATCGCGCTCTCCTGCGACATCATCCTGGCCGCCGACCACGCCACCTTCGCGCTGCCCGAAATCCGCTCCGGCACGGTGGCCGACGCCGCTTCAATCAAGCTGCCCAAGCGCATTCCCTATCACATCGCCATGGAGATGCTGTTCACCGGCCGCTGGCTCGATGCCGAGGAAGCCCATCGCTGGGGCTTCGTCAACCAGATCCACAATCCCGATGAATTGATGACCAAGGCCTGGGAGATGGCCGAATTGCTGGCCTCAGGTCCCCCGCTGGTCTTTGCCGCCATCAAGGAAGTGGTGCGCGAGGCCGAGGGCGAAAAATTCCAGGACACCATGAACAAGGTCACCAGGCGCCAATTGCGCACGGTCGATACGCTTTATGGTTCGGAAGACAATCTCGAAGGCTTTAAGGCATTCGCCGAAAAACGCGACCCGGTCTGGAAGGGCAAGTAGGCCGGTCGCTCCGGAAACTCAGATTTCCGTATGCATCCGGTAACCCGGCGCAAAGGTCAGCCGCACCGACGTGATGACGTGCGTCTTGTTCCAGGTGCTGCGGTCGATGACGAACAGCCCTTCGCCTTCCTTGCAGGCCAGGATCTCGGCTTCGCGTTTTCCCGCGGTCATGGCTGAAAAGGAGAAGTCCCCGCCTTCAAAGGGAATGTTGGCCACCAGCCATTCATTGGCGCTTTGTGCCGAGAGGTCCGCCTTCTCGATTCCCGGCACCGCGTCCGGGTTGATCCAACGGTCGCCAAACACATAAGGTTTGCCGTCCGCCAGATGAAGCGTGACGAGATGCAGCAGCTTGACGCCGGGACCGGTTCGCATGCGGGCGCGGATGCCGGACGGGGGCACCACCCTTTCCTGCAACAAGACCGAATGGCGGTAGGTCTGGCCCTTGCCCTCGATCTCGTAACGGATGACCGGGATATCGAGCGTCGCCTTGCGGACTGGATGCAGCGCCACGCGGGTGCCTGCCTTGCGGCGCCTGTCGAGCAGTCCGGATTCGGCGAGATTGCGAAGCGCCCGGTTGACCGTCGCCCTGGCGCAGCCGAACTCGACCGACAGTTCCGCTTCGTTGGGGATGAATTCGCCCGGCTTCCATTCACGGGCATTGATCCGGCGCAGGACTTCCGCCTGCACCGTTTGCCAGCTGTTGAATTCACCTCCGCTCAAATGGCCCCTCCAAGCTCCCGCATCGTCCTGGCGTAGGCCTGGACGATGGCCTCCCGTTTGATATGCCGGCCACCTTGCACCATGTGGCGGCCTGCCGACCAGACATGCTCTACCATGCGGTCGTCGCCGGCGAACATATAGCAATCGAGAAGGGTGTCGCCATGTCTGCCGATCAGGTCCACAGCGCCGCTGTCGAGTGCCATCATGTCGGCGAGCCTGCCGACCGCCAGGGCTCCATTGTTGCGCGCCGATGCTGCCGCACCCCCGGCATTGACTGCGTCGAGCAGCCGGCGGCCGGTGGACTTGTCCGGCGTCGCCAGCGCTGCGCGGGAATGATCGCGCAGCCGTTGCGAGTAATCGAGCGTCCTCAGTTCTTCAGACAGCGAGATGCGGATGTTGGAATCCGAGCCGACGGCAATCGCGCCACCGTTTTCGAACCAGCGCACGCCGTCGAAAATGCCGTCGCCGAGGCTTGATTCGGTGATCGGGCAAAGCCCGGCGATCGCGCCGCTCCTGGCAAGGCCTTCGGTCTCGTGCGGCAGCATCTGTGTGCAATGAATGAAGCAGCGCCGCGAACTGAGCTCCATCGTGTCGAGCACCAGTTCCACCGGCCGCTTGCCATGGGCGGCTTCGATTTCCTCCACCTCGGCGATCTGCTCGGCCAGATGCATGTGCAGCGGATTTTCTCCCGCCAGCTCTGCATGATGGACCAGGTTCTCGGTCGCCACGGCGCGCAGGCTGTGCGGAGCCACGCCGATCCGGCTGTCGGGGGGCAGGTGGGCAAGTGCCTCCGCTGACTTGGCATGCAGCGCCGCATAGGCATCGAGCGTATTGCCGAAGCGGATCTGTCCCGGACCGAGCGGACGCTTGTCGCATCCGCCATACTGGTAATGCACCGGCAGCAGCGTCAGCCCCATTCCGCTAACGGCGCTGGCTGCGGCGATCCGTTCCGCCATTTCGGCGACATTGGCATAGGGAACGCCGCCCGGCTGGTGATGCAGATAGTGAAACTCGACATTGGCTGAGTATCCGGCTTCGAGCATTTCCATCTGCACGAAGGCCGCAATCGCCTCGACATGATCCGGTGTCAGCCGGTCGAGAAAACGGAACATCAGCTGCCGCCAGGTCCAGAACGAGTCGGAGGGATTGGGCCCTCGCTTCTCCGTCAGCCCGGCCATCGCCCGCTGGAAGGCATGGCTGTGGCAATTGGCCGGGGCCGGAAGCAGGATGCCGACGGTATCACCTCCAGAGGGTTGATCGGTCTCGATGCTTTCAATCAGCCCGTCCGGACTGATTCCGATGAGCACGTTTTTCGCCCACCCATTTTCCA
The DNA here is from genome assembly GCA_018829385.1 of Alphaproteobacteria bacterium. Taxonomy (GTDB): domain Bacteria; phylum Pseudomonadota; class Alphaproteobacteria; order Rhizobiales; family Rhizobiaceae; genus Hoeflea. Next base: position 674 of record JAHJUC010000283.1, on the reverse strand, counting down.
GCAACGCTTTTTCAGCCCAGACAGACACCATCGCTCCACGCCTCTTGACAGGTTTTTATGTATATACTTATAATCCAATAACGCGGACATAACAACGGGGAAATCATGCTTCTTCTCAACGCGACAATGGCGACGATGGACGGTTCACCAGCCTACGGGCTGGTGGCGCAGGCCGCTATCGTGGTTGAGGCCGGTCGCATTGTCTGGGCCGGGCCTTCCAGGGACCTGCCCGCGGATCTCGGGGAGCAGGATGCCATCGATCTGCAGGGCCGGCTGGTAACGCCCGCCCTGATCGATTGCCACACCCACGTGGTGCATGGCGGCAACCGTGCCAGGGAATTCGAGATGCGGCTCGAAGGGGCAACTTACGAGGAAGTCGCCCGCGCCGGCGGCGGCATTGTCTCCACCGTCGCCGCAACCCGCGCCGCCACATTCGACGAACTGGTCGCCAGTGCCCTGACCCGCGTTGACGCGATGATTGCCGAGGGCGTGTCGACCATCGAGATCAAGTCCGGCTACGGCCTCGACATCGAAAACGAGTTGAAGATGCTGCGCGCCGCCAAGGCGGTTGCCGCGCAAAGACCGGTCCGGGTCAGGACCAGCTATCTCGGCGCCCACGCGGTGCCGCCGGAGTACAAGGGCCGTGCCGACGCCTATATCGACGAAGTCTGCAT
>JAHJUC010000282.1 GCA_018829385.1 Alphaproteobacteria bacterium | reverse complement strand
GATTTCGGCTTCATCTTCCCCAAGGGCTCGGAACTGGTCTCACCGGTCAACGCGGCGATCGCGGCGATGAAGGCCGACGGCACCATCGACGCGCTCAACAAGAAGTGGTTCCTTGACTACAAGCTCGGCGGCTGAGCCTGATCGTGTCGATCGTTCTTGACGGCTACAGGCCGGGGGCGCTTGCCGGCGTTCTCGGCCTGCACATGAGCTACTACGCTCGGGAATGGGGGTTTGGGCTCAAGTTCGAGACCAAGGTCGCCTCCGAACTGGCGGAGTTCCTCACGCGGATGGATCCGGCGCGCGACCTGTTCCTGACCGCCTGGCGCGGCGATGCACTGGCAGGCTCGATCAGCATGGACGTGAGCGGGGGCGGGCCGGACGGGGCGCATCTGCGCTGGTTCGTGGTCTCTGACAGCGAACGCGGCAGCGGCCTCGGCAAAGAGCTGATGGCGCGCGCCATCGAGCATGCGGACAGCGTGGCGGCCGGCCCGGTCTGGCTTACCACCTTCGCCGGGCTGGAGGCGGCGCGGGCGCTCTACGAGCGGCATGGCTTCACGCTCAGCTCCCAGAGCGAGGACGACCAGTGGCAGGGCGGGGTGCGGGAGCAGCTGTTCAGGCGGCCGGCGCCGGCTGATGCGTCGCTGGAAAGTTCACAATCGTGACCATGGCACCGAAGCAGGACGACAAGCCCGATTTCCCCTGGTGGCTGCTCGCCGCAGGCGGCATCGCGCTGTTTCTCGCCATCCAGATCGCGGTCAACGATCTCTACAGCCAGATCTTCACCATCGTTTCCAAGGGCGTCTGGATCACCGTCTTCGTCACGCTTGTCGGCTTCGCGCTCGCCACCGGTTTCGGGCTGCTGCTTGCGGTGATGGGCCTGTCGCGGTCGCTGGTGCTCCGGCAGGTCGCGCGGTTCTATGTCGAGATCATCCGCGGCATCCCGATCCTGGTGCTCCTGTTCTACATCGCCTTCGTCGGTGCGCCGGGCTTCGTCGTTGCCTGGAACTTCCTGATGACGCCGCTGATCGAGGCGGGGCTGATCGGCGAGATGCTGGTGCGCGATGTCTCGCTTCTGTGGCGGGCGGTCATCGCGCTGACGATTGGCTATTCCGCCTTCATCTCCGAGGTGTTCCGCGCCGGCATCCTGTCGGTCGAGGCCGGCCAGATCGAGGCGGCCAAGGCGCTGGGGCTCAATCCGCTGCAGCGCTTCCGCCTGATCGTGCTGCCGCAGGCGATCCGCACCATCCTGCCGCCGCTCGGCAATGACTTCATCGCCATGATCAAGGACTCCTCGCTGGTCTCGGTACTCGGCGTCGCGGACCTGACGCAGATGGGCAAGGTCTATGCCTCGGGCTCGTTCCGGTTTTTCGAGACCTACTCGATCGTCGCCTATGTCTACCTGCTCTTGACCGTCGGCCTGTCGCTGGGGCTCAGGGCGCTGGAGAAACGGCTCCGGCGCGCCGACGAGGAACGCTCGGGCGGGCGGGACTGACCCGCGACCCGGCTCCCGTAAATCCACGCCATCGAGGGTCGGGCAAAACCCGTCAGATCTTTGTGGAATTTCCCGCAAACAATTGAAAATCATTGGATTTCGGCGAAATCACATTCTCAGTTTAGGACTTTGTTAGGGCGGCGAATGCAGGTTGCACCAATCTGAAAAACGGATCTATGCGTGTCTTCCAAACTCACTGCCCGAAGCTTCACAGGCTGGTTCATCCTGTTCGTCGGCCTGCTTGCGCTGGGCACGGTCTTCTTCGGCCAGGCGCTGTGGTTCGCCGTTCCGGTGATCGCCGGCCAGGGCTGCGTCAGCGGCGGTCTCTGCGGCGAAATGGCAGCCGTGCTCGGCCTCTGGCTGCAGCCGTCGCTGCTGCTTGCTGCAGCCTTCGCCGGGGCGATTGCCTTCGGGCGCCGCGGCCTGGCGGTCGGATCGCGGCTGTGGGCGCTGTTTCCGCTGGCGCTTCTCTTGCCCAACCTGCCGTCGCTGTTCATGCTCGGCAACCTCTGGGGCGTGGATCTTGCCACCGCGTTCCTGTTCTTTCCGCGCTGGAGCCTGTTCGAACTTCTGCCGCTGATGGCGCTCGGGGTGCTGTTGTGTTTCCAGGTCGAATACATGCCCGGCTTTGCCGGCTCGATCGGCCGGACCCGGCTCTATGGCAGCATCCCGGTCGGGGCGATCTACGTGGTCAGCTGTCTCTGGGCCGGCTCGGATCTCGCCCTGTCGCTGTCGCCGCATGTCGGGCTTCCGGTCTCCGTGGCCCAGCTCGCGCGCAATGTCCTGCATTTCCCGCTCTCCGTCGCCGGCGGCGAGGTGTTCGCGGGACTTCCGCCCTATGGCCAGCGGCCGGATCTCGTGGTTCCGCTCGGCACCCTGGTCAACCTGGTGGTCTTTACGGTGCTCGTGTACGCGCTTGCGCTTGACGGCTCGGGCCGGCTGCGCCGGTCGGGCGCGATGATCTTCATCGACAAGACCGGGGAGGAGGACGACAAGCCGATGTTCCGCCCGATCCGCAAGTTCAGGGATTGACCCCCGCTGGAGTTCCGCCCGGCCGCGGGATACTCTGGCCCGCATGCAAGAACGGGGGAAGATGATGGCTGAACGCAGCAATGCCGAACTGGAACAGGTCTACGCCGCGCAAACGCCGGAGGAGCTCAATGCCGCCTATGCGGCCTGGGCCGCGGGCTATGACCGGGATACGCTGGCGGCGGGTTACTGCCTGCCGTTCCAGGTGCTGGCCTGGGTTTCCCGCTACGTCAAACCGGAGGCCGGGCCGCTGCTCGATGCCGGTTGCGGCACCGGGCTGTCCGGGCCCTATCTGAAGGCGCTTGGTTACGACCGGATCGCCGGTCTCGATTTCTCCGAAGAGATGCTCAAGGTGGCGGGTTCGCGTAACGCCTATGACGATCTCAGGCGCGCCACGCTGGGCGAGGTGCTGCCCTGGGCGGACGATCATTTCGCCGCGTTCTTCTCCACCGGGGTGTTCACCGAGGGCCATGCGCCGGCCTCGAGCCTGGATGAACTCTGCCGCATCACCCGCCCGGGCGGCATCGCCATCTTCACGGTGCGGGACACGATTTTCCACAGCGGCGGATTTGGCTCCACAATCGAGGATCTGACCGGGCGCGGCATCTGGCGACGGCTGGAACAGAGCCCGCCGTTCCGGGCATTCGCGCTCGACGAGGCGGACGTTCTGGTCAGTGCACACGTGTTCGAG
>JAHJUC010000281.1 GCA_018829385.1 Alphaproteobacteria bacterium | reverse complement strand
TGCGCTAAAGGTTTCAGGAAATCTGTTCCGGCAATCGGCGGAACGCCGGACAAGGATTGCGGAAATGCCACCAGCGGCGGACTTGATCTGGTTTGCGGTTGCGCTTGCCGGAGCCGGGGCCGTGGCCGGGTTCCTCGCGGGCCTGTTCGGGATCGGTGGCGGGGCGATCCTGGTGCCGGTGTTCTACCAGCTGTTCGGCCTGCTTCACATCGATGACGCGGTGCGGATGCACCTGTCGGTCGGGACCTCGCTCGCCATTATCGTTCCGACATCTGTCCGCTCGTTCATGGCGCATCGGAAACGCGGCGCCGTCGATCAGCAGCTGCTTGGCAGCTGGATCGTGCCGGTGCCGCTCGGGGTTGTCTCCGCATCGGTGATCGCGGCGTCGGTATCCAGTGCGGGCTTGCGCGCCATCTTCGCGCTGATCGCCATTCTGGTGGGGCTGCGGATGCTATTGAACCGGCAGCACTGGCGGCTGGGCGGCGTGTTGCCAGGCAATCCGGTCAGGGCCATCGTCGGCTGGCTGATCGGGCTGCTGTCCGGATTGATGGGAATTGGCGGCGGCGTGCTCAACAACACCTTCATGACGCTCTACGGCCGCCCGGTGCACCAGGCGGTGGCGACATCAGCCGGCGTCGGCGTGCTGATCGCGATTCCGGGTCTGTTCGGCTATATCTGGGCGGGATGGGGCGCCTACGGCCTGCCGCCGTTCTCGACCGGCTACATCAACTGGCTGGTGGTGGCGCTGATCATCCCGATCACGCTGCTGATCGCTCCGCTGGGCGTGCGTTTTGCACATGCGCTCGACAAACGGCAGCTCGAAATCGGTTTCGGTTGCTTCATGCTGTCAGTCGCGGCCAGGTTCTTCTACAGCCTGACCTGAAGCGCACACCCTGGAGGTCCCCGGCAATTACCGGGGGTCTCCCTTCATGGTGCTGCCTGAATTGGATTTCCGATCAGGAGCCCGAGCGCAGTTGCGCCAATGTCGCCACCGTTTCGAAATTGATCGAGGTGTTGCCGCTCAGAAGCGTGAGCAGCGGGTCCTGCGCGCCGTTTTCGAGGTCATAGAGAGCCAGGAAGCGTCGGACCAGGGTGTCCACCTTTTCCGGATCCAGCAGATCGTCAACGTCCAGATACCTGTCCAGCATCTGCTTCTGCTTGTCGATGTCGCTGCTGGCCGTTTCTTCCGAAATCGAGAATGCTATGCGGACGAACTGCGCCAGGGCGTCATCGGCAAGGATGTCGAAATTGCTGGTGATCGTGGGCGCCATGCGCTCGAAGTAGAGAGCAAGGCGGGCGCCCAGGCTTTCTTGACCGGCTTCCTCCTCTACCGACTGGGTCAGGTAGAGACGCTGGGTTTCAACCAGTCCGCGTTCGTTCTGCACGCTCTTGCTTGAATTGGTCCGGATGAAGCCGTCTGCGTCGAAATTGAACGAGCCGGCTATCTTCTGGAAGCCGATTTCGGTCTGCTGGTTGGCAAAGCTTTCCGGATCGTCGAGATCCGAAATCAGCACGGCCCTGAGTGTTTCGGTGCTCACGTCGACCGGCCTGAGGCCTTCGGCGACCAGCAGCACATTCCTCAGGCGGACATCTGACAGGAGCTGGTCAACGGTTTCAAGTGTTTGCAACTTGTCACGATAATAGACAGCTTCGGCTTCGGCGGCGGCTTTGCTCGATTCGCTCGAATCCAGCCTCGTCACCGCGGTGTAGTAGGCCTTGTTGATCCGCGTGATCTCGTTTTCGGACTGGGCATAGCGCGGCGGGCCGATGCTGCCGTCGGCGGCAAAGTTGTAGGCCTTTGCCAGTTTCACGAACCGGTCATCCTTCATCGTGTTGACATAGCTGTTCGGATCATAGGGATCGCTGGTGAACACCTGCTTGAGCTTGAAGATGGAGACCTCGTCGGGTGAGATGTTGAAAGCCTTCAATGCGAACTCGCGGATGGTGACCGCGGCAGGCTGGGCCGACAGGAAATCGTCGAGATTGCTGGTAAGGCCGATATAGAGCTTGTATTTCGCAAATGCCGCTGCATCGGCCTCATCGTCGGCATCGTTGTACCTGTCGATGTAGTTGGCCGTTGTCACGAAGAGCTGATCGCTGTCCTGAATGTCCAGGCCGGGCGTGATCGTGCCGTCGCTTTCAAAATTGAAGGCCTTGGCGAGCGCGATCATCTCTTCGCTCTTGGTGTAGATCTCGCCGTTCAGGTCGGATGTGTCCTGCTGCAGAGCCCATTTGACATCGGCGCGGCTGGTGGTCAGCGGAATGCCGTAGGCCGTCAGCATCATGACGCTCAGGCGGCTGTTGTCCAGAAGCTCATCGATCGTGGTGATGCTGGAAATCGTGTCTTCGTAATACTGCTTGTTGAGCAGCGCGCCGGTGGATGTGAGCCTTGGCTGCGACAGCACATAGGATTCGGTGACCAGTTTCAGTTGCGCCGCACTCATGGCATCGACACCTGAATCCAGCGTGCCGTCCGCATTGAAGTTGAACGATGCGGCCAGATTGAAGAAATTGTCCGCCTTGGCGATCGACTTCGAGTACTGCGTGATCAGGTAGTTGATCCTTTCCTTTTCCGCAGCCGTATTCGATGGGTCGGCCAGCTGCGTGTTGAGATCGGCAACCAGGGTGGTCCACTCGTTGACCTGAGGGGCGACAACGGAATTGATGTAGCTGCCGGCATCGGTGATGTCGCTGGTGATCACGCTCCTCAAAGTGTTGTAATCGAAAGTCTTTGGGTCAATGCCGAATGTGGTGAAGACGTAATCGCGGGCACGGGTGTTCTTGAACAGGTCGTCGACATTGGTGAAGGTCTGTGCCACGGCGGTGAAGTAGGCGGTCTCCGCCTTCAACTGGCTGTCGTTGTCCGCGATCGTCTGCTCATAGGTGCCGATCAGGTTGTCGATCTGGGTGGGGGTCTGAACAATCTCGGATGTCTTCGTGTTGCCGAAATCATAGGCCGCGGCAAGCGTCTTGTACCTGGTGTCGGTGAGAAGATTTGCGAAACTGCCGGTGTCCGTCAGGTCGCTTTCCAGAACCTTGCGGATAAAGGCTTTCGCATAGGTCATTTCCTCCAGCCCGTATGCTTTCATCGCGTAGGCAAAGACCCGGTCATTGGCAAGGAATTCGTCGATGGTGGTGATCGATCCGATCGTGTCGCGATAGTACTGCAGTTCCCTGCTGATCACCGGATCGGCGGCCTTGCGACTGAGCGTCTGGTTGATGTCTTTTGTGTAAAACGTATAGGACTGAAAGCTCGTATTCATGGTGCGACCTGTGATCGGGAAAGCAAACGAAACAACCGTTAGACTGACGAGACTCCACCCCGTGAAGATGGAGTTTCCCGGAAAGTGTCATGGCGCGCTTGCCCGAGGCTTTCCGCCGGTTGATTTGTTGCCGTCGTGCTGCGAGCAGGTTTTGAGTTCAGGGGAATACTAGTCGCGGAGAATGACTTCGTCCCGCCGCATCTCGAAAGCGGTTAAGGAAGAGATAAAGTTCATTCCCAGCAGGCTTTGATCGAGGCGCTGCGGCTCGGCCACCATGGCGCGCAGTCCACGCCGCACCACCGAGCCGACAGTCACGGTGTCGAGCCGGACAGGGGCTGCGCGGGCCTGGCCGTTGGCGGTGTTGATGATCAGCGTGTAGTTCAGGTCGGCATCGGTGAAGCCGATGCGCAGCGCATCGTCATGCGAGAGCGCAATCGACGTGGCGCCGGTGTCGATGAGGAAATTCACCGGCTGGCCATTGACCTCACCGGCGGCCTGAAAATGTCCGTTGAGCGATTTGCGGATCAGCACGGCCTGGCCATTTTCGTCCGATACGGTCATCGGGCGCCCCGGCGCCAGTCCGCCTGCCACGCGCAAAACCATATCCCTGGCCTGGTCCTGGTAAAGCCAACCGGTGGCAAGACCGAGGATCATCACCACCCAGATCATCAGGTTGCGGACCATTTCCCCGATGTTGCGATGTGCGCCGACCACGCCCGCGCCGACTACCGCACCGATCAGCCCGAGAAAAACCAGGCTGGCGAGATCGTCGTTGGGAAGGCCGAAACTGAAGCCGGTTTCGTGATTGAAGATCAGGACGGCGAGGGCGGCGCCGATCAGCGCGAGAACGAAGACCATGCTTCTCAGCTGTCCTGGCGTTCGCGCGCCATGCGCTGCCGTCTGGTTTCGCGGCGGGGCTTGCGTTCGACCGTCTCGAGACGCGCCGGCATCTCGGCCATGAGCTGGCGCCTGGTTTCCGGCGTGTAGTCCATCCACCCGGCAATCTCGTCGCGGGTTCGGCCGCAGCCGAAACAAAATCCGGTCTTCATGTCGATCGAGCATACCAGGATGCAGGGCGATTCTATGCTCATGGGCGGTCTTGCTCGGTTTCTGACATTGTCGCCTTTTTATATCGGTCGTTCACAGCAAAAGGGCAAGGGCGGCGAGGCAGACTGTCTCGCCGATCTGCTGGGTGGCGCCGATGGTGTCGCCGGTGTGGCCAACCAGTCTCGATCGCACCATCGATGTCCATTGGCTGGCTACTGCTGCCAGAAGCGCAAGGCCAAGCGCCGCGGTTACCAGGTCCGACGCGAGTGTCACAAGCAGCATGAACACGATGGCGCCGGAGAGGAGGGCCAGCTTCCGCGCCCGATCGTCCGGGGCGCCGACCGAGGCGGCGACGCCGTTCTGACGCGCCGGGGGCAGGGCGTTCCAGTGCCAGACCATGGCGGCGCGGGAGGCTGCGGCAACGCCAAGAAGCATCAGAAAAGCGCCCCATCCGCCGGTCACCGAGATGATGATGGTCAACGCGAGGGCGCGCAGCGCGAAGCTTATCATCAGCGCCAGGACGCCATAGGTTCCGATACGGCTGTCCTTCATGATCTCGAGCATCTGCTCGCGTCCGCCGCGGGCGCCGAAGGCATCGGCGGAATCGGCCAGCCCGTCCTCGTGCAGCGCGCCGGTCACGCCGATGAGGATCGTCAGCGCCAGCAGCGCCGTCAGTGCCGCATTGGCATTGAACGCCGACAGGATCAGGACCGCCAGTCCCGGGCAAAGCGCAATGATCAATCCCGCGGCCGGAAACATGCCCGAGGCCCGGGTCAGCGAGCCGTCATGACCATCGAAATGCCGCGCCGGCATCGGCAAGCGGCTGAGAAAGCCTGCGGCGCGGGCGATGTCATCGAGGTAATCGCTGATCTGCATGTCGGTCTCCGGCCGGCGGCATTGTTCGGGTCAAGACCCGCGATGTCGCGAACGTTATTGTCCTTGGGCGATTTGACAATTACACCGGGCCACGTCGCGCGTCATGCGCAGAAGAGTCTTGGAGAAGAAAATGAGTGCCAGCGGTTTGCCTTTTGATGATTTTCGCGAACTCCTGCGCAATCTGCCCGGGCCGGATACGTCGGCGCTTGCCGTGGCGCGCGAGCGCGATTCGCAACTGACCAAACCCGCAGGCGCACTCGGGCGGCTCGAGGAGATCGCCTTCTGGCTGGCGGCCTGGACCGGCCGCTCGCCGCAGGTCACGCGCCCGCTGGTGGCGATCTTTGCCGGCAATCACGGCGTGACGGCGCAAGGGGTCACGCCGTTCCCGCCTTCGGTGACTGCGCAGATGGTGGAAAATTTTGCCGCCGGAGGGGCCGCCATCAACCAGATTTGCGTCGCCAACGACCTGGGGCTGAAGATCTTCGACCTGGCGCTGGAAGTGCCGACCGGCGACATCTCGGTCGAGGCGGCGATGGACGAGCGCACCTGTGCGGCGACGATGGCGTTCGGCATGGAGGCGATCGCCGGCGGCACCGATCTCTTGTGCATCGGGGAAATGGGCATCGGCAACACCACGATCGCGGCTGCAATCTTCTACGGGCTTTACGGCGGCTCGGCGGTCGACTGGGTCGGTCCGGGCACCGGATCGGAAGGTGAAGTTCTGGCCCGCAAGATTGCGGCCGTCGAAACAGCCGTGGCGCTGCACAAGGCCCATCTCGATGATCCGCTCGAATTGCTGCGGCGTCTGGGCGGACGCGAGATCGCGGCCATGGCCGGCGCAATTCTCGCCGCGCGGATGGAGCGGATCCCGGTTCTGATCGATGGATACGTGGCGACGGCGGCGGCGGCCGTGCTGCATGCGGCCAATCCTTCGGCGCTGGATCATTGCCTGATCGGACATGTGTCCGCAGAGCCGGGCCACATGGCGGCGATCGAGAAACTCGGCAAGACACCGCTCTTGGCGCTGGGCATGCGGCTGGGCGAGGGGACGGGTGCGGCACTGGCCGCGGGCATCGTCAAGGCTGCGGCGCTATGCCATTCCGGCATGGCGACCTTTTCCCAGGCGGGCGTTGCCGGCAAGGAGTGAAACCCGGTCAGCTCGAGGCGGGGTCTTCGTTCAGGCGAAGGCCCGCTTCTTCCTGACCGCTCCGCCGGAGACGCCCTCGACCGGCGCCATGCTTTCGAGAACGCGGTTGCGAGGCAGGATGGCTATGCCTTCGGTTCCCTCGCGCAATTTCGATTTCAGCACGAACTCACCGCCGTGCTTGGCGAGAATCGCCTGGACGATGGGCAGGCCGAGCCCGGTGCCCTGTTCGGCGCTCTTGATGGCGACCGAGCCCTGGCCGAAGGCTGACAACACCACCGGGATCTCCTCCTCGGCGATGCCGGGACCATTGTCCTTGATCGCGAGATACTGCCCGCCGCCGGCGGTCCAGCCGAGCTTGACCCGGATTTCACCGCCCGACGGGGTGAACTTGACCGCATTCGACAGCAGATTGAGGACCACCTGGCGCATCGATTTCTCGTCCGCCCAGACCATCGGCAGGTTTTCCTCGAAGGCCTCGATGATGCGGATGTTCTTGCTGCGCGCCTTGAGCTGCACCAGGCCGATGCAATCCTCGGCGATATCGGCAAGCGAAAGCGCATTCTCGTTGAGCTCGTAGCGGCCTGCCTCGATGCGCGAGAGGTCAAGGATCTCGTTGATCAGGTTCAAGAGATGCTGGCCGGAGCGGTGGATGTCGCCGACATATTCCTTGTAACTCGGGTTCTCCATCGGGCCGAGCACCTCGCCGGACATGACCTCGGAAAACCCGAGAATGGCGTTGAGCGGGGTTCTGAGCTCATGGCTCATGGAGGCGAGGAAACGCGACTTGGCGAGATTGGATTCCTCGGCGCGGCGG
>JAHJUC010000280.1 GCA_018829385.1 Alphaproteobacteria bacterium | reverse complement strand
GGTGGAACTGGCGCGGCTTCCGCAAGGGGCGGACAGCCAGTCGGATGGCGGGCCGTTGGTGCTGCCGCTGGCATTTGACGTCAAGCGGTTCACGGCGCCGGATATCCTGGTGGGCGAGCCGGTCGCCGGCCGCATCGCCCGGTTTGAAGCCAGGGGCAGTGCCCGTGTTGATGCGTCGCTGTCGACCGCGCTGGCCGATCTGGTGGTCCAGCGGACCGATGGGGTCGGCGGCGAACTCACCGTCGATGCCGATTACCTGGAAGCCGAGGACCGGTTCAACATATCGGCCAAGCTCTCCGAACCCGCCGGCGGCGTGATGGCGCATCTTCTGAAGCTGTCGCCCCGGGATGCAATCAGCCTGACGACAACATCGCAGGGCTCGCTCGCCGACTGGCGGCTCAATGCCGCCGGTGCGATCAATGACGAGATTGTGGCCGAGGCCAGCCTGCAGATGGTCGCGGGCGAGGCAGGCGATGCCGTCTCGCTTGAAGCCAGCGGCACGTTCGAGCAATTCCTGCCGCCCTCAGTCGGTCAGTTGCTGTCGGGTCGAAGCGACCTGCTGCTCGAAGGTGTGATCGAACCCGACCGCACCGGGGCGGTGATAGACATCTTCACCTTCTCGTCGTCGCGGCTCTCTGCGCAGGGCCGCGGCCGCGTGGCGCGGGAAGGGCAGGTGGACCTGACGGCCTCGGTCTCGCCGCAGCCCGGCGCCGGGGCGTTGCGTTTCGGCGAGGGGGCGTCGCAGGTCAGCCTGGCGGTGCCGGAGGCGACGGTCCGCGTCAATGGAAACGCGGAGGAAGCCGGATTGCACCTCGAATTTGCCACGGGCAGCGTATCGGGATCCGATTTCAGCGCCGACGGAGTTGCATTGGTCACCGATTTCGAGCGGTTTTCGCTCAATACAAGCAGCGGCAACGGCACGGTCAGCGTCAGGATCGACGCGGTGGGGTCGAGCAATGACATTGCCGCGCGCGCCGTGGCGGGTGGGGTGAGCCTGTCCGGGCCAATTGCGCTTGGCGAGGACGGGTCGATCTCAAGCGAGGCGTTGCAGCTCCGCACCGGCGTGGCCGCGGTGACGATCGAGGATTTTTCGTTCTATGGCGCAGGCGCACTGGCGGCAAGCCTGTCGGGCACCATGCGCAACGCGGTCTTGTCCGCGCAGGCACAAGAAGCCCTGGGGCCGGACACGATTTTTCAGGCGGAGGTCTCGCGCGACGAGGCGGGCGCAGTGACGGTGAGTGGTTTTGAGGCGTCGTCTTCATCTTTAAAGGCCAGCGGCAGTGTGGCGCTGAGCGCCGAGGGCGAGATTGCCGGCGACGTCGAGGCGGCCTTCTCCCGGCTCGCCGGCGCGGGCGATGCGGTTTCCGGCGGCCTGAACCTGACCGCAAGCGTCTCCGGCAAGGCCTCCGCGCCGGCCTTCGAAGCGCGTCTCAGCGGCAACGAGCTGTTGCTGCAGGGGCGTGACCTTTCGGATCTGGTGCTGACGGCCAAGGGGGTGGCCGATCCGGCCTCTCCGCAAGCCGATGTGGAATTGACCGGGTCGCTCGAGGGGCGGCCGGTCAACGGCAGTCTGGTGGTCTCGCAGGACGATGGGGTGGTGCGGATCAGCCCGCTGCGGCTGCAGGTCGCCGACAATCTGATCTCCGGCTCTCTTGTCCTGGATCAGGCCTACCGCCCCGAAGGCGTGATCGATCTCGATCTCAAGGATATCGGTTCCCTGTCGGCGCTGGCCTTGCAAGCAATTGAAGGCAGCGGCGGCGGTTCGATCAGATTCGACGTGGTGGACGGCAAGTCAGTGGCCAGCATAGGAATCGGTTTCCCGGAGCTGTCGGGCACAGGGTTCTCACTCCGCGATGCCCGGGTTAACCTCGACGTGGCTGATCTCTTCGGCGCACCCAAACCCGTCGGCACGCTGGATGTGGCGAGGCTGAGCGCCGGGGGAACCGACGTGACGACGCTTGCGGCGTCGTTCAGCCAGGCTGACACCTGGACGGTTGTCGAGGGCAAGGCCCAGGCCGCCGGACTTCCGGTCTCGATCAATGCACGGATCCGCCAGGGGGACGAGGGAACCGAACTCGAAGCCGAAACTGCCCGCACTGTGTGGAAAGGGCTGGCGATCAGTCTTGTCGAGCCTGCCCGCATTGTCGTGCGCGATGGTGTGGCGCAGATCGAGCGGCTGGT
>JAHJUC010000279.1 GCA_018829385.1 Alphaproteobacteria bacterium | reverse complement strand
GGCGTCCATCAGGCCCTGGTTGTTGAACAGCTCGACATACCATTTGGTCGAAAAGCCGGACCAGACGGTGACCAGCCGGGATTCGTTGAAGGAGTAGATCACCAGGATGACGATCGGCAGGTAGAGAAAGGCGAAGCCGAAAACCACCGAGGCGATGTTGAAGCGGGACCAGGTCGTGTTCATGGGATAATCCTCACCGTCCGCTTTCCTGGGCTTTGGCCTGCGCCTGCTGGAAGAACATGATGGGGACCACCAGGATCAGCAGCAGCAGCACCGCGACCGCCGAGGAAACCGGCCAGTCGCGGTTGTTGAAGAATTCGCTCCACAGCGTCTTGCCGATCATCAGGGTGCGCGAGCCGCCGAGCAGGTCGGGGATGACGAACTCGCCGACGGCGGGGATGAAGACCAGCAGGCAGCCGGCGACGATGCCGGGGATGGCGAGCGGGAAGGTGATCTTCCAGAAGGCGGAGATCGGCGGGCAGCCGAGATCCTGCGCCGCCTCGATCAGCGTGTAATCCATCTTCTCGAGCGCCGAGTAGATCGGCAGCACCATGAACGGCAGGTAGGAATAGACGATGCCGATATAGACCGCCGTGTTGGTGTTGAGGATGATCAGCGGCGTGTCGATCAGCCCGAGATACATCAGCAACTGGTTAAGCAGGCCTTCGGGCTTGAGGATGCCGATCCAGGCATAGACGCGGATCAGGAACGAGGTCCAGAACGGCAGGATCACCAGCATCAGCAGCGTCGGCCGCAGCGAGGTCGGCGCCCGGGCCATGCCGTAGGCCAGCGGGAAGCCGATCAGCAGCGTCAGCAGCGTCGAGATGAAGGCGATGGTGATCGAGGAAATATAGGCGTTGATGTAGAGCGCGTCCTCGGTCAGCCAGAGATAGTTGGAAAAGCTCAGCTGCTTGAGGCCGTCTATCAAGCCCGAAATCCCGTCGGCCATATCAAAGGTCGGCGCATAGGGCGGCATCGCCATCATCGGCTCGGAGAGCGAGATCTTCAGCACGATGCCGAAGGGCACCAGGAAGAAGATCAACAGCCAGGCATAGGGGATGATGATGACCAGGCGGCGGGTGATGGCGGAGACGAGTTTCATCGGGAGCCCCTCATAGCGACTTGACGACGGCGCGGGCGAGAAAGATCGCCATGAGCATCGAGAGAACGGCCAGCACCATGGTGCCGTAAAGGTCGACAAGCTCCGGAGCACCGATCATGACAGCGAAAAAACCCAGGGTGGAAATCGACACATGGGCCGCGAAGTTCTGCTCGGCTGGCGGAGATGGCTTGACGAAAATCCCGTAGCTCTTGGCGAGAGCGAGGAAATAGACGGAAACCACGACATAGCCGACATAGACCAGGGCGTATTCGGGACGCTGCAGCAGCAGGCCCGCGGCGATGGCCAGGGTCATGACGATCGCGGCGATGCGATTGGTCCTGAAGGCCCTTTGCCGGGCGGCCTGGTCTGACGGCTGGGTGCGCTCCATGACCATCCCTCAACTGTTCAGCACGACGCCGCTGTCGGTGTCGAAGCAGACCCAGATCTCTTCGTCGTAGCCGATCGGGTTCTCAACCGTGCGGACAGCGTTGAGCAGCGAGGCCTTGACCACATCGCCGCTCTTGAGCTTGACGTGAAACACGGTCATGTCGCCGAGGTAGCCGATGTCCCAGACCTCGCCGGAGGTGGCGTTGATGCCGCTTTCGGGCTTCGTCCGTGAGACGCGGAGCTTTTCCGGCCGGACGGCGAAACTGGCCTTCTCGCCCGGCGTGTGGGCATGCGGGGTTTCGGAGCGGATGACCATGCCGTCGGGGGTGGTGATGTCGACCAGACCGCCGTTGACCGCCGTCACCTCGCCGCGGAACAGGTTGATGTCGCCGATGAAGCTGGCGACGAATTCGGACTTCGGGGCTTCGTAGATTTCCGCCGGCGTGCCGATCTGGACAATGCGGCCGACATCCATGACCGCAATGCGGTCGGCCATGGTCATGGCCTCTTCCTGGTCGTGGGTGACGACGACGAAGGTGAGCCCCAGATCCTGCTGCAGGTCCATAAGTTCGAACTGGGTTTCCTCGCGCAGCTTCTTGTCGAGCGCGCCGAGCGGCTCGTCGAGCAGCAGCACCTTGGGGCGCTTGGCGATGGAGCGGGCAAGGGCGACGCGCTGGCGCTGGCCGCCCGAGAGCTGATGCGGCTTGCGCTTGCCGAACTGCTCGAGCTTGACCAGCTTGAGCATGTTGGCGACGCGGTCGTCGATCTCGGACTTCGCCATGCCGTCCTGCTTGAGGCCGAAGGCGATGTTCTTCTCGACACTCATGTGCGGGAACAGCGCATAGGACTGGAACATCATGTTGACCGGGCGCTTGTAGGGCGGGACACCGGCCATGTTCTCGCCGTCGAGCAGGATCTGTCCCTCGGTCGGGTTCTCGAAGCCAGCGAGCATGCGCAGAAGCGTTGACTTGCCGCATCCCGAGCCGCCGAGCAGCGCGAAGAACTCGCGCTGGTAGATGTGCAGCGTCAGGTCCTTGACGGCGACGAAATCGCCGAATTTCTTGGTGATGTTCTCGAACGCGATATAGGGGCGCTGGTTCGGATCATTCCACGGTTCGAAGCTTCGCCGGATGCTGCCCAATGATTTCATGATCAACTGTCCCCATGATCAATACCGATGCATGCCGCGCTCAACCTTGTTCATCCCGGCGATACCGCGCATGCAGTCTTGCAAACGCTCCAGCGGCCTCTGCGTTTGACGTCACACGCAGGGGCGCCGAAGTGAAAACCCCCGGCCCATTGCCGGACCGGGGGTTCATCCTCGTGTCACTGACCGGTGACGACCTTTGTCCAGGTCCGGGTCAGCACCCGCTGGGTGCGCTGATCCTTGGGCGAGGTCGAATAGAGACGGCCGATGGTTTCCTCATCGGGATAGATGGCGGGATCGCCGATCACGTCCTCGTTGAGCAGCGGCTTGGAGGCCAGATTGCCGTTGGCGTAGTAGACGTAGTTGGAGGCCTTGGCCATGACGTCCGGCTTCATGATGTAGTTGAGGAAGGCGTGCGCCTCTTCCACGTTCTTGGCGTCGCCGGGGATCGCCATGTTGTCGAACCACATCAGCGCGCCTTCCTTGGGGATGACATACTCGATGGTCACGCCCTGATCGGCTTCCGCGGCGCGGTCGCGGGCCTGAAGGATGTCGCCGGACCAGCCGACGGCCAGGCAGATATCGCCATTGGCAAGCGCATTGATGTACTCGGACGAGTGGAACTTCTTGACGCTCGGGCGGATGGTGAGCAGCAGCTCTTCCGCCTTGGCGATGTCCTCGGGCGCATTGGAATCCGGGTCGAGACCGAGATAGTTCAGCGCCGCCGGGACGATCTCATCCGCCGTATCCAGCATGTAGACGCCGCAATCGGCCAGCTTGGAGATGTTGGCCGGGTCGAACACGATGTTCCAGGAGTTGAGCGGCGTGTCGCCCAGCCGTTCCTTGACCTTGTCGACATTGATGCCGATGCCGGTGGTGCCCCACATGTAGTTGATCGCATGCTCGTTGCCCGGATCGTATTTTTCCAGCCGTGAGCTGATGGCGGGGTCCATGTTGGTGAGGTTCGGGAGCTTGGACTTGTCGAGCTTCTGGAACACGCCGGCGGTGATCTGCCGGGCAAGGAAGGTTCCGGTCGGAACCACGATGTCGTAGCCGGTGGAACCGGCGAGCAGCTTGGTTTCCAGCACCTCGTTGGAATCAAACACGTCGTAGACAACCTTGATGCCGGTTTCCTTGGTGAAGTCCTCGAGGATCGACTCGTCGATATAGTCGGACCAATTGTAGACGTTGACGACGCGCTCCTGGGCGGTTGCAAGCACGGTCGATGCGGCGAGCATGACGGCTGCGGAGATTAGGCGGGTTTTCAGGGTCATTCCTGTTCCTCTCGTTTTTCGGATCTTGCCACCCGGCGGACGGCAGGGCCGCCCGGGGGACGTCCACGTCCCGGCCTTTGGCGGCAGGGTGCGGCGGATGGGTCAACTTTAGGCGGAATCTCAGGTTGCACAAGAGGTGATCAGGTCATTTCCTGATACCCCTGCCCGAGAAAATGCTGCAACGCATTTCGGCCACGCCATCATGCGCCGCTGGCAGCGGCCGGCTGCTGCCGCCAGGGTCAGGTCACTGGAAATCGAAGGCTGAAAGCCCCGTTACCATCTCGTCGAGCCCGAGCGGGCGGGTGATCGGCGGCTCGGCGCGGGCCAGGCATCCGGCCCGCTCGCACAGCCTGCAGGCCGGACCGACGGGAATGGAAACCGGTTGCGCTGTTTTGCCGCCGCTCATCGGCAGGGCTTCGCCATAGACGATCTCATCGCGGAAGCCGATGTCGCAGCCGAGCAGGATCGCGGTGCGGCGGGGTCGTTCGGAGAAGGCCCCCTGCGGCCCCTCGAGCGTGCGGGAGACGGTGAGGAACTCGGCGCCCCCGGGCATTTCGACGGCCTCGACCAGCACCTGCGCGGGCTGCGAGAAGGCGGCGTGGATCGACAGCTTCGGACAATTGCCGCCGAAACGCTGCTGCGGAAAGCCCTGCGCGCCGGCGCGGCGGAAACGGTGGCCGGCGACATCGACCTCGAGCATGAAGAACGGCACGCCCGACAGGTTCGGCCGGCACAGCGTGGTGACGCGGTTGGCGGCCTGTTCGAAGGAGACGCCGAAGCGCGATTTCAGCACGTCGATGTCGTAGCGGGCGCGCTGGGCTGCGGCATGGAAGGCCTGATAGGGCATCATCAGCGCGTGCGCGGCGTAGCGGGCGAGCTCGAAGCGGGCGATGCGGCGGGCCTCGTCGCTCGACAGCTTCAGTTCGTTGATCCCTGCGGCGATGGCGACATTCATGCGGATGAGCGAGGCTTCCATGGCGACCTCGCGCAGCTGGTCGAACGGCGACAGCCGCTCGGACAGGAACAGGCGCTGCGAGTGGCGGTCATAGCGGCGGCGCCAGTTGGGCATGGTGGCGACCGGCAGCGGGCGGACCACGACGCCGTGCTCGGTCCTGAGCCAGGCCTTGAGCGCGCCCATCAGGTCGTCGCCGGGCTTGAGCACCTGGTGGAAGGCTTCCGCCTCCTCCTCCAGCGCCGGATGGTGATTGGGGCGGTTTTCGAGGATTTCGCGGACTTCGTCCATCGGCAGCCGCGCGCCCGACAGCGCCGGGCTGTGGCCCTCGCGGGCGAGCATGGCGGACAGATCCGACAGGCGTTCGGCCTGCTCGCGATAGGCGCGGTGCAATTTGAGAATGGCGGCGCTGGCATTGGGCGCGGCTTCGGCGATCTCGACGACTTCCTGGTCGCCGGGCAGCTCGCCGGTCAGAAGCGGATCGGCGAAGACCTCCTTGAGGCTTGCCAGCGTGGTGCCGCCGCCCTCGCCCTGCAGCTCCTCGGCATCGACCTTGTAAACCGAAGAGAGCTTGAGGATCAGCTGCACCGTCAGCGGACGCTGGTTGCGCTCGATCAGGTTGAGATAGGAGGGCGAAATGCCGAGCGCCTCGGCCATCGCCGTCTGGGTCAGGCCCTTGGCGTTGCGGATGCGGCGGATG
>JAHJUC010000030.1 GCA_018829385.1 Alphaproteobacteria bacterium | reverse complement strand
CTTGACCTCCGCCAGCACGTCCATTCTGGCCTCGTTGCTGGCGCCGCCATGCTTGGCGGCGATGGCGTTGAGCGCCTTGCGCAGTTTTGCCGGATCGACAATCTTGGTGAGATCGAGGTTGTCTTCGGCGGCTTTGAGCATCAAGTTTGTCCTGGTCGCGATCAGTGGTCCGGCTCAGCGCGCCAAGCCGCGGCTGCTATAGCCTGTTTCGCGGGGAAACGACAGTCCGCCCGAAGCCGGAGGCGGAAAGCCGGTCTGCCGGACCAGGGTCAGGTGGCGATCCGCTCGATGAACCAGTTGGTCAGCCGTGTCCAGACCTCATCCTTCTCCGCGGCATCCTCGACGCCGTGCTCGAGATTGGGGTTGTCATTGACCTCGATGACGAAGACGCCGTCATCGGTTTCCTTGAGATCGACGCCATAAAGCCCGTCTCCCACCGCGCAGGCGGCGCGCAGGCCGGTGTCGAGCACCAGCGGCGGCACCTGCGCCAGCGAGAACGACTTGAAACCGCCTTCCAGCGGCTTGCCGCCGGTGTCGTGCTTGACGATCTGCCAGTGTTTCTTGGCCATCAGGTACTGAACCGCGAACAAGGGCTTTCCGCCGAGCACGCCGATGCGCCAGTCGAAACTGGTCGGCATGAATTTCTGTGCGATCAGCACTTCCGAATCATGCAGCCAGGCGCCGGCCAGCTCCCTCAGTTCGGCCATTGACGCGACTTTCTTGACGCCTCTGGAAAAAGAGGAATCAGGCACCTTCAAGACCATCGGGAAGCCCAATTGATCGGCGGCGCGCTGGAAATCCTCCGGCCCGATCAGCATCACCGTGTCGGGCACCGGGATGCCGTTGGAGGCCATCAGCTCGTCGAGATAGACCTTGTTGGTGCAGCGGATCATCGACACCGGATCGTCGATCACCGGCATGCCCTCCTGCTGGGCGCGGCGGGCGAAGCGGTAGGTGTGGTTGGAGATCGAGGTGGTTTCACGGATGAACAGCGCATCGAAATTGGCCAGCCGCGGCAGATCCTTGCGGGTGATCGGCTCGACCGAAACGCCCATGCGCGCGGCAACACGCGACCAGTGCTTGAGGCTTGCGATCGAGGATGGCGGCAGGGCTTCGTTGGGATCGACCAGGGTGGCGAAGGAATAGCGCGCAGGCGCCCGCGACTTGGCGTCCTTCCACTGCCGCGCGGTGTAGCGGGCCATGGCCTGAAAGAAGGCCTCGCGGCCCGACTCATCGAGCTTGCCGATCGGCAGAAGCCCGATCTTGGTGATCGCGGTCCAGTCTCCCTTCTTCAGCGTCAGTTCGAGAATCGGCGCCCGGAACCAGTCGAACAGCAGCCTGCCGAAGCGCTCAAGCCGCGCATCGGTCGAGGTTCCGAAGAAGATCCTGAGCCGTGACGGCAACGGTTCGCCGCCATGCTCGCGCAGGCTCTTGTTGAGTGAATCCTCGAGTTCGGGAACAGCATTCTCGTAAAGCTTGCGCGCCGACAGGTCGATGATGGTCTCGACGGAGGGGATCACCCGCTGACCGCGGGCAGCCGCCAGCAGCGAGGCGAAGTAACCGCGGCTCTGGTAGGCATAGGAGCGCGACAGGTTGATGATGTTGGGCCGGGCGCCGCGGAACAGTTCCGGCCGGGCGAGATAATCCCTTGTGGCGAGCACCTTGTGCTTGGTGGCGGCGTGATCGAAGCCCGCCAGCGCGGTGGACAGGATGATCCAGTCAGACATGGGGAGACTTTCCCTTTATAAGTACGGCGGCGCGCAGGCCCGTGCGGCCGAAACGGGCGATCCGGTCGAAGACCGCGTAGGGGACCGGGATATTGGCGGCGTCGGCCACGGTTTCGCCGACCTCGTCCTCGACCCAGGGATCATGAACGAAAATGTGACGGCCGTCATCGCCATGAGCAAGAACCCAGTGCGGAACCTTCTTGCCCATCATCAGGTAGCCGCTGACCAGGATGATGGCAACGTGACCTTCGGCCAGGCGGGCGCGCAGCCAGTCGAGCGTGAAGGCCTCGGTGTGCACCGGCGTGCCGGCTTCGGCAACGCGGGCGCGAAAATCGGTCTGGGCCAGTTCCATGACCCGGCGCTTTTCCGGATCGCGCACGGTTTCGAGGAACAAGAGCTCCTCGGTCGAGCACCAGACCTCGGGATCGAGACCGTGCTCGCGCGCCACCATGGCAAGGCCGAAGGGCTCGCAGCCGCCGGGACCCGACAGCATGAAGACGGTGGTCGCCTCGCGCCAGAGCCGGATTTCCCAGACCGGATCGAGAAAATCGGGCGAGCGGAAGCGGGCCAGCGCCATCAGCAGGCAGCAGGAACCACAGGTGAAATCGGTGGACTGTTCATAGAACGGGGTGAGCACATCCGGGGCTTCGGGGCCGCGCAGCAGCTTTTCGAACCTGAGTGCGGCCATCCCATCGGCATAGTAATCGGCGACGCGGCCGATGCGGTGGTAACCCGCGGTCTTGTAGAGCGCGATTGCGGGCGCATTGTCTTCGCGGACCTCGAGCCTCAAGAGGATGCGGTCATGATCCATCGCGGCCTTTTCGGCGGCGAGAAGCAGCGCCCTGCCATAGCCCTTGCCTGCGTGCCCGGAGGCCACGGCGAGCGAATACAGCCGGGCCAGCGCGGCACCGGCGCGAAACAGGATCATGGCATAGCCGCGGATCTCTCCATCGGCTTCGATGACGAGCGTTTCGGCGGTCGGGCGGTCGATCAGCGTGCGGAACGAGCGGCGCGAAATCCGGTCCGCCGGAAACACGGCCTTCTCGATCGCATCCAGGGCATCGATGTCGGAAAGGGTGGCAGGACGTATCCGCTGTGCGGACATGGGCGTTCCCGAAAGCAAGTGATTACAGCCATTGGCGGCCTGCCCGTGAGGCGCTCGAATCATGGCTGATTTGTGTCGATCTGTCATCCTGCTTGATGAAAGCCGGACACCGGGGCGACGCTTGCCGGCCAGGCCAAATGTTGACCCGGGTTGACGCAATCCCCACATGAGACCGGCCACCGGTCAGCCAAGCCGGGCCCCCCGCTCGCAGCACCCGCCAGCGCGCACGGATATCGAGGAAGGGAAGCCGCCGATGATCATTGAAGCCGCCAGACTGGCTGGATCGAACCTGTTCGCACCGGCTTCGCGCTCGGTGCTGTTCAAGTCGCTGGGGCTGACCATCCTGCTCCTGGCGGGCTTGTGGTTCGGGCTCGGCGAGGCGTTTTCGATGTTCGCGATGCCCTGGCTCGAAAACCTGCTTCCGGGACTGCCCGACTGGGCCGGATGGGCCGGCACGGTCGCGGCGATCATCGCCGGGGTCGGGCTGGCGCTGGTTCTGGCGCTGTTCGTAGCGCCGGTGACGGCGGCGATGGCCGGCCTGTTTCTCGACGATATCGCCGAGGTGATCGAGACCCGAGACTATCCCGGCGAAACACCCGGCCGGCCGATGCCGCTCGGCCAGTCGATCCGGCAGTCGCTCGGCTTTCTCATGGTGGTGGGGCTGGGCAACCTGTTCGCGCTGATCCTGCTGCTGGTGCCGGGCATCAACATCGCGGCTTTCTTCCTGGTCAACGGCTACCTGCTGGGCCGGGAATATTTCGAATTTGCCGCCATGCGCTTCATGAGCCCGGCGGACGCCAAGCGGCTGAGATCGCGCAACTCGACGACGATCTTCTTCGCCGGCCTGATCATCGCCGCCTTCCTGTCGGTGCCGCTCTTGAACCTGCTGACCCCGATGTTCGCCGCCGGCATGATGGTGCATCTGCACAAGATGAT
>JAHJUC010000278.1 GCA_018829385.1 Alphaproteobacteria bacterium | reverse complement strand
TGCGAACCCTGCGGGTTCGAGATGTCTCCGCTGTTCGCGGCCATTTGTTTCTCCTGACATATCCGTCCGTGAACGGACCGGCCCCCGTGTTTCCGGTCGCCGAGCCTCTGCAGCCGTTGGTCGACATTTCACGGAGGGGCTGACGGACTTCACCATTACATAAAGAATCTGCTATGTGTTGTCCTTTCAAGGGAGGATCACATGATCAGATATTTCGCCGTTGTTGCCTTTGCGCTGCTGGCGTTCACAGGGATCGGGAAGGCCGAGGAGCTGAAGGTCGGGATCACGTCGGAAATGCCGAGCGTGACCGTGGAGACCGCCGACGGCCCGGTGGAAATCCGCCGGATCCAGGACCAGGAGCACGAGATCACCGGTGAGTTTGCCAGGACGTCGCGGGCCTGTCCGCCGTTCTGCATCCAGCCGATCTCGCCGGCGGAAGGGGTGACGACGATCGGGGAAGTCGAGCTGATCGACATGCTCAAGGAGCCCGACGCGGTCGTCGTCGACAGCCGCACCGACGACTGGTTCCGGGGCGGGTCGATCCCCGGCGCGATCAACCTGCCCTACACGGAGACGGGCGACCGGTTGAGCCAGCTTGGCTGCGAGCCGGACTTCGACGGCTGGGACTGCGAAAACGCGAAAAAGGTGGCGCTGTTCTGCAACGGGCTGTGGTGCGGCCAGTCGCCGACCGCGATCCGCGCCATGATCGCCGCGGGCTATCCGGCGGACCGGATCTTCTACTATCGCGGCGGCATGCAGAGCTGGCGTGTCCTCGGCCTGACCGTCACCGGGGAGAGCAAGTAGGATCGCGATCCCCGCAAGGGTGCCGACTACTGCCGCCTGAAGACGACGGACAGATTGTTTGCTGGCATCTCGACGGTCGCGGTCATGACCAGGCCGGATTGTCCGGCGGCGCCTGCCACGTCTTCCAGCAGCCTTATCCCCCAGGCGGGATTGCGGGCGCGCAGGCTCGCGTCGAATGCCTCATTGCTCTGGGCAAATGGCTGCCCCTGGCGCCGGTAGGGACCGTAGAGAAACAGCGCGCCGCCGGCGGGCAGAAGCCTGCCCGCCCCTTTCAGCAAGCCCAAAGTGGCCTGCCAGGGGCTGATGTGCACCATGTTGATGGCGATCATCGCATCGGCACGGCTAATCGGCCAGGTTTCGCCCGCAGCGTCCAGATCGAGCGGTGGCAGCACGTTGGCGACGCCTTCCGCTTCGCTCCATTGCAGGATCGAGGCGCGTGCCTCCGCCGAGGGGTCGGATGGCTGCCAGCTCAGCGCCGGGAGCAGGGCGGCAAAATGGGTGATGTGCTCGCCCGAGCCGCTGGCGATCTCGAGCACGGTGCCAGATTCGGGCAGGACAGTGCGCAACACCTCGGATATCGGGCCGCGATTGCGCAAGGCGGAGGGGCTCGAAAGCCTCTGGTCTGGGGATGACATCATTGATCCTCACGGACGGCACCGATGTCAGCTCTTCCCACGAAAGGCCTCGCCGTGCCAGCCCGCCGTCAAACTCGCCGCGCTGCCGGGCTCGGTTGACATCGCGATCGGGATATCGGCCGGGGATCTCGTGCGGTCCCCGGCCGAAAGTGTCGTGACGGCGTGCTTATCCGAGGACCTGCCGGACCGCCTCGGCGGTGGCCGAGACGATCGTGTCGGCTTCCTGGCGGGTCAGGCACAGCGGCGGCGCAAAGCCGAGAATGTCGCCCTGCGGCATGGCCCGGGCAATGACGCCGCGTTCGAGAAGGGCGGCGGCGACCGATGGGCCGATTTTTTTCGATGGATCGAAGAAGGTGCGGTTGTCCCGGTCCTCGACGAATTCGACGGCGCAGAGCATGCCTTCGCCGCGGATGTCGCCGACATGGCGGTGATTGCCAAGCGCGTCACGCATTCCGGCGTTGAGATAAGCGCCGGTTTCGCCGGCATTCCTGACCAGGCCCAACTCGTCGATCAGCTTGAGGTTGGCGACGCCGGCGGCGGCACCGATCGGATGGGCCGAATAGGTCCAGCCATGGCCGATCGCGCCGTACTCGTCGGTGCCCTGCTCGAGCACCTGCCAG
>JAHJUC010000277.1 GCA_018829385.1 Alphaproteobacteria bacterium | reverse complement strand
TGACATGGGCGCCAAAGGCCTTGGCGAGTTGCACCGCCGCGCTGCCGACGCCGCCCGAGGCGCCGATCACCAGCACCCGGTCATCGGGCTTGATGCCGGCCTTGTCCTTGAGGAAATTGAGCGCCGTTGCGCCGCCGAAGGGGATCGCCACGGCCTCGTCGAGCGCGAGATTGTCCGGCACATGGGCGATCGCTGCAGTCTCGGCAATCACGGCATAATCAGCATAGCCGCCAAAGGCTGCGCCGGGATAGGCAAAGACCCGGTCGCCGGGGGCGAAGCGGGTGACCTCGCTTCCAACCGCCTCGACGACGCCCGCAAACTCTGTTCCCAGCACCTGACGGCGCGGACGCAGCAGTCCGAACACCAGCCGGCCGACCATGCCGAAACCCGGCGGCATGTCGAGACTGCGGGCGCGGTAATCACCGGCGGTGACGCTGGTGGCGTGGACCCTGACGAGAACCTCGCGCGGCTTGGGTACGGGCCTGGGCAGGTCGACGGACTTGAGCACCTCGGGCGGTCCGTAATGGGAATAGGCAATGGCTTTCATCGGTCGGTTCTCCAGTTTCTGGTCCGGGTATAGCCATGCGCAGGCGCAGAATAAATTGACCAGTAATGCCGATATGATATGCATTTTCGCATGGATTGGAGATCTGTCAATTTTGACTGGAACCGGGCGCGGGCGTTCCTGGTGACCGCGGAGGAGGGCTCGCTGTCAGCCGCGGCGCGGGCGCTTGGCATGGCGCAGCCGACGCTCGGCCGCCAGGTCACGGCGCTGGAGAAGGAGCTCGGCGTTGCCCTGTTCGAGCGCGTCGGCCGCGGGCTGACGCTGACGCCGAGCGGGTTAGACCTGATCGATCATGTCCGCGCCATGGGCGAGGCGGCGGCGCGCATGTCGCTCTCGGCCTCGGGCAAGGCGCAGGCGATCGAGGGCACGGTGTCGATCAGCGCCAGCGAGACGGACGCGGCGTTCCGTCTGCCGCCGATCATCCGCCAGCTCAGGCAGATGGCGCCGGGCATCGATGTCGAGATCGTCGCCACCAACACCGAGAGCGATCTCAGGCGGCGCGAGGCCGATATCGCCATCCGCAACTACCGGCCGACGCAGCCCAACCTGGTGGCGCGCAAGATCCGCGATATCGAGGGCCGGATCTACGCGACACCAGGCTATCTCGAGAGCATCGGCAATCCCTCGGCACCCGAAGATTTCGCGGCGGCAAAGTTCATCGGCTTCAACCGGTCGGGCGAGTTCATCGCGGCGATGACCCGGTTCGGGCTGACGCTGACGCAGAAGAATTTTCCGCTGATCTCGGAAAGCCACCTGGTGCAGTGGAGCCACGTCAAGCAGGGGCTCGGCATCG
Organism: Alphaproteobacteria bacterium; assembly: GCA_018829385.1. GTDB lineage: Bacteria > Pseudomonadota > Alphaproteobacteria > Rhizobiales > Rhizobiaceae > Hoeflea. The sequence continues at coordinate 2,552 of JAHJUC010000277.1, read as the reverse complement.
GCGTGATGGCGGCCGACATCGGCGACGCGGAACAGGGCGTGGTCCGGGTGCTGCCCGGTGTCGATCCGCTCGTCTTCCCGGTCTGGCTGGTAACCCACCGGGAGGTCCACACCAGCCGGCGGGTGCGGCTGGTATTCGACCTGCTGGCAAGCCAACTGGCGCGGGCCTACCAATCGTAATTCCAGATGGTGACGCTTCGCCGCCGCGACCCCTGATGCGGGAGGATTGCGCGGCCCGTGCTGCTTTCGGCTTCACGCGGCCGGCCTGTCTTGATAAGGATGGATTCGTGCGGTCCGTTCCCCGTCAAGGATTTGTTAACCCTTGACGGCGAGTATCCAGCGGACGCCATGGCAAACCGAACCCGGTGCAAATCGCTTTGACGCATTGTTTCGACACCATCATGCGATCTTTTCTGGCGGTCTCGCTGGCTCTCTGCTTTGCCGTGTTCCCCGTCTCGGGCGACGCGTCGCACAACCTGCTGGCGATGGCCGAAATCGTGGCCCAACATGACGCGGAAACCGCCCTGCATGGCCATTCCCATGACGATGCCGAGGAAGAGGCCGCACATGTCTTTTACAGCCATGCGCACAATTCGGCGGACCATGATCACAACGGCTCGTTCCTGATACCGGCCGCGGGCCGCGGCTTCAGCCGGCTGACCGACATGCATGGGCCGCGCCTCGCTGCAACCGCCATTCCGGGGCTGGCAGCGGTTCTGGACAAGCCGCCGCGCGGCTGACGCGGCGTTCCCTTCACATCCAGACACACATAACCGGAGTTCACAATGAACAAGACTCTGACCTGCGGGTCGGTGGATTGGGCGTATCGATTGCGCCAGTCCCTGATCCTGCTGGCCCTGACCTGTGCGGCGCTGCTTGCCGACCAGTCCGCGGCGCTGGCCCATGCCGTCACACAGGGCGACAAGGGCTATATCCAGGAAATATACGGCGTCAAATTTATCCCCTTCATGTATCTGGGGGCCAAGCACATGATGACCGGATATGATCACCTGCTGTTTCTCGCCGGGGTGATCTTCTTCCTCTACAAGATGAAACACATCGCGCTCTATGTGAGCCTGTTCGCGATCGGGCATTCGACGACGATGATTATCGGCGTCTACTACAACATCACGATGAGCTCCTACCTGATCGATGCGATCATCGGCCTGTCGGTCGTCTACAAGGCGCTCGACAACATGGGCGCCTACCAGCGATGGTTCGGTTTCCAGCCGAACACCAAGGTCGCCACCCTGGTCTTCGGCCTGTTTCACGGCTTCGGCCTCGCCACCAAGGTGCAGGAATACGACATCGCCGCCGACGGTCTGCTGACCAATCTCATCGCCTTCAACATCGGCGTCGAGATCGGGCAGCTGCTGGCGCTCGCGGCGATCCTGATCGCCATGAGCTTCTGGCGGCGGTCGGCCAGTTTCTGGACCCACGCCTACACGGCCAATGTGGTGATGATGACCGCCGGCTTCGTTCTGACCGGCATGCATCTCACCGGCTATTTCATCACACCCGCTTCCTGAGGAAACCAAAATGTACAACACAGATATCCCGACACGCGCCGAACTGCCTTCAACGCGGCAACTGATCAAGTCGACGATTTTGGCGCTCGTCGCCGCCATCGTCATTCTGGTGACCATCGTGCTGCCGTCCGAATACGCGATCGACCCGACCGGGGTCGGCAAGGTTCTCGACCTGACGGAAATGGGCGAGATCAAGCAGCAGTTGCAGGCCGAAGCCGAGGCGGACCACCAGACAAGCCTGCCCTTAAACGAAGCCGGCAAAGGATTCAGCCTCGCCGATATGCTGACCGGGCTTCTGGTGAGCCCGGCCCATGCCCAGTCCAGCACCCAGGCCTGGACCGGGGAGAAGACCATCACGCTTGTGCCCGGTCAGGGCGTCGAGGTAAAACTCGTGATGGAGGAAGGCGCCGAGGTCGAGTTCTCCTGGGTCGCGCAAGGCGGCGTTCTCAACTACGACCTGCACGGCGACGGCTCGGGCAAGAACATCAGCTATGAGAAGGGACGCGGCGTTCCGCGCCAGGATGGTGTTCTCAAGGCCGATTTCGCCGGGAACCACGGCTGGTTCTGGCGCAACCGCGACAAGCAGGACGTGACACTGACATTGCAGGTTCGTGGCGCCTACAGCGACATCGTGCAATATGACTGAGCACGCCTGACAATCCGCGCCCCCGGCGGCCTGCGTCGGGGGCGCAACATGACAAGGGTGTCCCATGATCGAGATTCTGAAGCATCCGGCCTATGGCCGCCTGTTCGCGGCGCAGGTGGTGGCGCTGATCGGCACCGGGCTTCTGACCGTGGCGCTGGGGCTGCTGGCCTATGATCTGGCCGGCGAGGATGCCGGACCGGTGCTCGGCACGGTGTTCGCCATCAAGATGGTGGCCTATGTCGGGCTGGCGCCGCTGGCCAATGCGGTCGCCGGGCGATGGCCGCGCAAGCGGGTGCTGATCGGCGCCGACATGGTCCGCGCCGCGGTGGCGCTGATGCTGCCGTTCATCGATGCGGTCTGGCAGATCTATGTGCTGGT
>JAHJUC010000276.1 GCA_018829385.1 Alphaproteobacteria bacterium | reverse complement strand
GGCTTCCACCGCCTTGCCCAGATGCAGGGTCTTGCCGGTTGATGCGCCGTGGCCCGGCAGGTCGAGGCACACGGCGGTGTGCCCGGCGGCAACCAGCGCGTCGGCGAGCGCGATCATGTGATCGCTGCGCGACCTGTAGCCGTGCACGATGAGGACCTTCTGCCCGCCGGTCATTTGGGTCTGCGGCCGGAACACGTGGGTGGCGACGACACTGCCGGGAATCACCAGCCGCACGGTCTCGCTCCTGGCCATGCGCGCTTCGGCGCGCGTCAGCGCCTTTCGCTCCTTATCGCTCTGCGGCTTGGTCGAGCGGGTGCGGGTAAACAGCCGGAACGCGAGCTCCCCGGCCTTTTCGGGCGATTGCGCGGCAACAAGACGAAGCGCCGCACGGGTGACCTTTTCAACAAGAGATGCCATAGTGGGGTTTCCAGATTGGTTCAACTATGAACAGAATTGTACAACCATGAACAAAAATCAAGCCCTGCCTTGGGAGAACCCGCGTTTTCACAATTGGATCGCCGTGGCCCGCGCCTGCCAGGTGATGGGCTTGAGCCTGGCGCGGGCGCTGCAGCCGCTCGACCTCAAGCCGCCGCACCTCGACATTCTGGTCAACCTGTTCCGCACGCCGGGGATCTCCCAGCAGGATCTTGCCGACAAGTTGCTGGTTGGCCGCTCTAACCTGTCGATGCTGCTGCCGCAGCTTGAAAAGCGCGGGCTTCTGGTCAGGCGCGGCGATCCGCAGGACCGGCGCATCCTGCGGCTTGAGCTGACACCTGCGGGAACCGATCTGACATTGCAGGCGATTGCCATCCAGTCAGAACTGATTGACCGCACGATGAAGACGGCGAGCACGCAAGAGTGCAACCTGGTCGGCGAGGTGATGACACGGATCATCCACGAGCTGACACGACCGGAAACAGCCGGCGAGGCCCAGGCAGACGAACCCGGCCGCAAGAAGGCCTAGTCCACCGCGCTAGCGGGTCCGCGACATGCCCTTGTCCGCGAGTTCGGCGATATACTCCGCCCAGCGTTCTTCCTTCGCCTCGCCAATCTCCGACAGGAATTTCCAGGTGAAGATGCCGCTGTCGTGGCCGTCGTCGAACACCAGCCGCACGGCATAATTGCCGACCGGCAGCACCTTCGAGATGGTCACGTCGGACTTGCCGCCGACAGTCACCCGTTGCGCCGGAGAATGCCCCTGCACTTCCGCCGAGGGCGACCGGACCCGCAGCAGCTCGGCCTCGATGGCATAGCTGCGATCGTCGGTGAAACGGACCGTCAGCATGCGGCGGTCGGGGGAGACCCGTAATTCCTTGGGCCATGCCGTTTCATGAACACTCATCGGTCGCAGTCCTCATTTTCTTCGCATTTGTGGCTGATCTAGAACCGATCCGGCTGGATCACAAGCTGAAGACGTCAAAACTCACCGTGATGGCGCCAATCGGTTTGGCCCGCCCCCTTGACGCGCCACCGCTGGATGACGACATTGCAGTCAACCCAATGAAGGATCCTCCGCCATGGAAGACACCGCAGCACCGACCATGATCGACCCGTTCGGCCGGGCGGTGAACTATCTCAGGGTGTCGGTCACCGACCGCTGCGATTTCCGCTGCACCTACTGCATGGCGGAAAATATGACGTTCCTGCCCAAGAAGGATCTTCTCACGCTTGAGGAACTGGACCGGGTCTGCACGGTTTTTGTCGAGAAGGGCGTGCGCAAGATCCGCCTCACCGGCGGCGAGCCGCTGGTGCGCAAGAACATCATGGAGTTCGTTCGCCAGGTCGGCCGCCACATCGATGCCGGCCGCATGGACGAGCTGACGCTGACCACCAATGGCTCGCAGCTCACGCGCTTCGCCTCCGAACTCCACGAGTGCGGCGTTCGCCGCATCAATGTCTCGATCGATACGCTCGATCCCGACAAGTTCCGCAAGATCACCCGCTGGGGCGAACTCGACAAGGTCCTCGAAGGCGTCCGCGCCGCCCAGGCCGCCGGCCTGAAGATCAAGATCAACGCGGTGGCGCTCAAGGGCTTCAACGACGCCGAGATCCCCGAAATGCTCAAATGGGCGCATGACCAGGGCATGGACATGACGGTGATCGAGACCATGCCGATGGGCGAGATCGACGAGGACCGCACCGACCAGTACATGCCGCTGTCCCTGCTCAGGAGCAATTTGGCCAAACAGTTCACGCTTGAGGACATTCCGTACCGCACCGGCGGCCCGGCCCGCTACGTGACGGTCAAGGAGACCGGCGGCAAGCTCGGCTTCATCACCCCGATGACCCACAATTTCTGCGAAAGCTGCAACCGGGTGCGCCTGACCTGCACCGGCACGCTCTACATGTGCCTGGGCCAGAACGATGCGGCCGACCTGCGCGCTCCCTTGCGCGCCTCCGAAGGCAACGAGCTTCTCTCGGCGGCCATCGACGAGGCCATCACCCGCAAGCCCAAGGGCCATGACTTCATCATCGACCGGACCACCAAGCAGCCGGCCGTCGCCCGCCACATGAGCGTCACCGGCGGCTGATCGCCCGCAGCGGCTTGACGCGGCGGCGGGTTCCGAGGCCCGCGACTGATCAATTTCCGTGATGGACCGGCAGTCCTGGCCGACTGTGTCGCCTCACGCAACAATGCTATGAAGCGGATTGAGCCAGCGATTCCATGCCGGCCGTTTCCGGATGTATCATGGCCCTTTCCCCCAATATGCGCGGCGCGTTGTTCATGTCCCTGTCGATGGCGGGGTTCACGTTCAACGATTCGATCGTCAAGCTGCTGACCAACGATATGAATGTCGCCCAGGTGATCTTTCTCCGCGGCGCGGTGGCCTCGCTGCTGATCTATCTGCTGGCGCGGCAGCGCCGCGCGCTTCGTCCGCTGCGTATCCTGCTCGACCGGTGGGTGGCGTTCCGCGTCATTGGCGAACTCGGCGGCACGCTGACCTTTCTGATTGGCCTGTCCCACATTCCGCTGGCCAATGCATCGGCAATCCTTCAGGCCCTCCCCCTCGCGGTCACCATGGCCGCGGCGCTGTTTCTCTCAGAGCCTGTCGGGTGGAGACGCTGGGGCGCCATTCTTGCCGGCTTTGTCGGCGTCCTGATTATCGTCCGGCCGGGGCTGGAAGGCTTCTCGCCCTACGCGCTGATGATTGTCGGCACGGTGATCTTCGCCGCCGTCCGCGACATCGCCACGCGCAAGGTCAATGCCGCCATTCCGTCGCTGTTCCTGTCAACGGTCACGGCGGCGGGCGTGGCCATCGCCGGCCTCGTGCTGATCGGGCCGATGGGCGGCTGGAGCCCGGTGTCCGCGGCCGATTTCGGCCTGATCTGCCTCGCCGCCTGCCTGCTGCTCGTCGGCTACCAGTTCATCATCATGTCGATGCGCGAGGGCGAGATCTCGTTCATCGCCCCGTTCCGCTACACCAGCTTCATCTGGGCCCTGCTCTTGGGAATGGTGGTGTTTGGCGAGTACCCGGATGCCTTCATGATCACCGGTGGTGCGATCGTCATCGGTTCGGGTCTCTACACGCTCTACCGCGAACGCATCAGGAGCGCGGCCAAGCCCGCAGCCCGTTCGGCTCCCCGCCACTCACCGTGAATGCCGTTCACCGTGAGACTCAGCTACCGGGACGCGGAAATCGGCTTCGAGGAAACGCCTTCATCAGCCTCGGGGCGTGAGGCTTCCTTGGCTGAAGTGTTGACATTGACGACCGAAGGGATACTTCCAGAAGGCTTCGAGCCTGAACGGCGCGCCGCTTCATTGTCCAGTTCGGAGAGCAACTTGACATGCATACAATCACCCCAGGCTGCATTGCAGAAGGGACATTGGTCAAATTCGCCGTTGCCGGACATCTGGCTTCACCCGATCCAACACCAGATCCCAATAATAACAAATACCCTAGGAATCTACTGCTTTTAAGTTGTCCTGTCAGAATCAAAAAGTAAAACGTATTCGCCCGACGTGCAACCGCGCGGTAACTTGTTCCACATCAATGAAGGCCAACGACGCACAAACACCGTTCAAGCATTAGTTCGTGTGCGCCGGCGCCGTGAGGACATAAAACACCAGCAATGACCAAAACAGTATTCCTCGATCGCAAGACACCGCCGCACATTGCCACGCTTGTGGTGATCGCCGGGCTCAGCGCACTGAATATGAACCTTATTCTGCCTTCGCTGCCAGGTATCGCCACTTACTACCAGGCGGATTATGCCCTGGTGCAGCTGGCAGTGTCCGGCTACCTGGGCGTCACCGGCCTGCTGCAGCTGATCATTGGCCCGCTGTCCGACCGTTACGGGCGGCGTCCGGTGATGATTGCCAGCCTGACGATCTTCCTGATCGCCACCGCGCTCACGCCTTTCGCGCCGACCATCGAGACATTCCTCGCCATCCGCATGCTGCAGGCCGGCGTCGTCTCCGGAATGGTGCTTTCGCGCGCCATCGTTCGCGACATCGTCGGCACCGATCAGGCCGCCTCGATGATCGGCTACGTTACCATGGGGATGACGCTGGCGCCGATGATCGGTCCGGCTTTGGGCGGGATCATGGAGGAACTGTTCGGCTGGCAATCGGTTTTCGCGCTTCTGTTCCTGTTTGGCGTCGTCGCCTTCATGCTGTTGCTGGCCGACCTGGGGGAAACCAATCTCAACCGCTCTGCCAGCATGCTCAAGCAGTTCGGCGCCTATCCGGAACTTGCCCGCTCGCGCCGCTTCTGGGGCTATTCGCTGACAGCCACCTTTGCGTCAGGTGCGTTCTTCTCGTTTCTTGGCGGCGGTCCGTTCGTGGCAACCGCCATCCTCGGCCTGCCGCCGTCGCAGCTTGGCCTCTATTTCGTGTTCATCGCGCTGGGATACATGACTGGGAACTTTCTCTCCGGCCGCTTCGCCAGCCAGATGGGCATCAATCGCATGATGGTGACCGGCTGCATCATTTCAACACTTGGCATGAGCCTGTCGCTGATACTGTTTCTCGCGGGAGCATGGCACCCGATGTCCTTCTTCGGACCGATGCTCTTCGTCGGTCTCGGCAACGGCATCACCCTGCCGAGCGCCAATGCCGGCATCGTCAGCGTTCGCCCGCATCTGGCGGGATCCGCCTCGGGCCTCGGCGGCGCCATGATGATTGGCGGCGGGGCGGCACTATCGGCTCTCGCCGGCGCCGTTCTCTCCGCCGAAACCGGCCCCTACCCGCTGATCATTGTCATGCTGGCCTCCTGTATCTTCAGCGTGCTTGCCACGCTCTACGTGATCCGGGTCGAAAACAGCCTTTCCGGGGATGCAAAGATCGAACGGTCCTCCTGAAAATCCCGGCGATTGCGGGACTCGCGCAGCCAAACCGGCCATCGGTTCATGGCCCCGGAAAACCTTACCCGCATTGGCCTTGGGTAAGTCGGTATTTCCTGTTGCAATCCCCGGCAAAACAGTGGGAATATTCCGCCCAGCGCGGTGAACATCACCTGCGATAAACGGAAAGCGGCGGTCAACAAGCCGCTATCCAGCCAACAGAGAGGACACCTATGTCAATTTCCAGACGGATTATTCTTGCAGCCTCGGCTGCCGCACTCGCTCTTTCGATGGGAGCAGCGGCCCAGGCGGCCAGCCATGGCGGCATAAAGAAGGTCATCATCGGCACGGAAGGCGCCTACCCCCCCTTCAACAATCTTGAATCCGACGGCAGCCTTGTCGGCTTCGACATCGACATCGCCAAGGCACTTTGCGAGGAAATGAAGGTCGAATGCGAATTTGTCACCCAGGACTGGGACGGCATCATTCCCGCACTTCTCGCCGGCAAGTTCGACGCCATCATCGCCTCGATGTCGATCACCGACGAGCGCAAGGAAAAGGTGGATTTCACCAACAAGTACTACAACACCGGTCCGGCCATTGCCGTGCCGAATGACAGCGCCATCACCGAGGCAACCGACGCAGGCCTCGCCGGCAAGGCGCTGGGTGCACAGTCCTCGACCACCCACTCCAACTATGCGGAAGCCAAGTTTCCGTCCGCCGACCTCAAGCTCTACCCGACGCCTGACGAATACAAGCTCGACATTGCGTCGGGACGCGTTGACGCCGTCATCGACGACGTGATCGTGCTGTCGGACTGGCTCAAGTCAGACGATGGCAAGGCCTGCTGCAAGCTGCTCTCCGCCCTGACCCCCGATCCGGTCATCAACGGCGAAGGCGCCGGCATTGCCATCCGCAAGGGCGAAACCGAACTGCGCGACATGTTCAACGCAGCCATCGCCGCAATCCGCGCCAACGGCACCTACAAGACCATCAACGACAAGTATTTCGACGTTGATGTCTATGGCGACTAAGCCGATCCTGCATCGGTCTAAGACTTGAAAAAAGGCGGCGGGCGCTCGATCGTCCGCCGCCACACTCCAAGACCGCCAGCAAGGCGGCAGGATCAGGGGACAGAATGGAACCGACAGCATCGCTGGGAGGGCAGCTATATTGGCTTGCGTCGCTGTTTGACCCGTTCTGCGGCCCGCTGGGCCTGCTCAACCTTTTGCCCGAGGGCTCGCTTCTCTCCTGCGGCGACACCGGCTGGGGCGACGAGGTGGCGCGGGGCTTCTTCGTCACCATCACGCTGGCCCTGTGCACGCTGCCGATCGGGCTGACCATCGGGCTGTTCCTTTCCCTGGCCAAGCAGACCGAAATCCGCACGCTCCGGGCGGCGGCCAACATCTACACCACCATCTTTCGCGGCCTGCCCGAGCTCCTGACCATCTTCATGATCTATTTCGGCCTGCAGATCGCCGTGCGCGAGGTGGCGCTGGCGCTGGGCTACGAGAGCGGCTTCGACATCAATTCCTTCGTCGCCGGCACCATCGCGCTTTCGCTGGTCTTCTCGGCTTACGCCTCGGAAGTGCTCTCGTCCGCCTTCAAGGCCATTCCCAAGGGCCAGTACGAGGCGGGCTACGCGCTGGGCCTGCGTCCGGGCAAGACCATGCGGCTCATCATCCTGCCGCAGCTGGTGCGCATTGCCCTGCCCGGCCTGGGCAATCTCTGGATGATCCTGATCAAGGATACCGCGCTGATCTCGGTGATCGGCCTCGGCGACACGCTGCGCCAGACCGGCATCGCCGCCAAGGTCACCAAGGAAGCTTTCTTCTTCTACGGCATCGCCTGCCTGCTGTTCCTGGCGCTGGCGATGGCCTCGTCCGTGGTGTTCTCGAAGATCGAGACCAGCGTGCGGCGATCGGGAGTGAACCGATGAGCGTCGCCGACGAGCTGATTCCGCCGCAGCCCGCGCCGCCGGTCCCGGCCTTTACCTGGACCCCCCTGCGCATTCTCGGCGCCACGTTGCTTGGCCTGTGGATCGCCGCGGGCATTGCCCTGGTGCTCTGGCTGGTGGACGCCTGGGACATCGACAAGGTCACCACCTATGGCCCGAAGTTCCTGTCGGGCCTGGCGACGACGCTGACCCTGGTGGGCATCTCCGTCACCCTGGGCGCGGTCCTCTCCGTCCCCATCGCGCTGGGTCGGATGTCCTCCAACCGCATCCTTTCCTGGATCGCCTATGGCTATGTCTACTTCTTCCGCGGCACGCCGCTGATCGCGCAGCTGTTCCTGATCTATTACGGCTTCGGCAGCTTCCGCACCGAGCTCGAAGCCCTGGGGCTCTGGGTGTTCTTCCGTGACGCCTGGAACTGCGCCCTGTTCGCCTTCACGCTCAACACAGCCGCCTATCAGGCCGAGATTCTGCGTGGCGCCATCGAGAGCGTCACCCGCGGCCAGCACGAGGGCGCCGCAGCACTCGGCCTGACCCGGTTCCAGACCTTCCACCAGATCATCATGCCCCAGGCGATGATCGTGGCGCTGAGGCCCTATGGCAACGAGATCATCCTGATGATCAAGGGCTCGGCGATTGTCGCCATCGTCACCGTTTTCGACCTGATGGGCGAAACCCGCCGGGCCTATTCCCGCACCTTCGATTTCCAGACCTACATCTGGGCGGCGGTGTTCTACCTGGTCATCGTCGAGGCCCTGCGCAATATCTGGGAAAAGCTCGAACAGCGCCTCACACGCCACCTCAAGCGCTAGCCGCCTCATTCGCCGCTTGCCGCGACCGCGCCTTTGTATAAAAGGGGCGCGAAACCACTATTGGAGCCACCCATGGCCAGGACCGACGACGATGCTTTGGCGGAAGCCTACAACCGCGCGCTGGCGCTGGAGAAATCCGGCGATTTCGATCTCGCGGCGGTTGCCTATGCCGAAGTCCTGGCGCTCGATCCCGAAGACCATGGCGGCGCCGCGGTGCGGCTTGCCTCGATGAAACGCGGCGAGGTGCCGGCGCGCGCCTCGGAAGCCTATGTGACCACCCTGTTTGATCAGCACGCCGATGTCTTCGACAAGGTGCTGGTGGAGGATCTGGGCTACCATGTTCCGCTTTTGCTCCGGCAGCGGCTGATTGAGCTCGGGCTCACCAGCTTCGACCGGATGCTCGATCTCGGCTGCGGCACCGGGCTGACCGGCGGCGCGCTTGAAGACATGGTCGATGACGCCACCGGCCTCGATCTCGCCGAAAACATGGTCGAGATCGCCCATGAAAAGGGCCTCTACGACACGCTCTATGTCGCCGACGCAGTCGACTACCTCGAGGACAATGACGACGAGCCGTTCGATCTCATCGCCGCCACCGACGTGCTGCCTTATCTCGGCGCACTTGAGCCGCTGTTCGAGGCCGCGGCGAAAAACGCCACGCCGGGCGCGCTGTTCTGCTTTTCAAGCGAAACCCTGCCCGACGCCGATTTCGAAGGCCGCCCCTACACGGTCGGCCGCTTCCAGCGCTTTGCCCACACCGAAGCCTATGTGCGCGCGGCGCTAGCCGAGGCCGGCTTCGAAACGCTCGAGGCCGGCGACATCGTGGTCCGCCACGAACAGGGCCTGCCGATCGCCGGGCATCTGTTCATCGCGCGCAAGAACTGAACCGGCTCCAACCTGGACAAGATAACTTGGCAAACCGCCGCGGCAGTATCCGGGCCTGCATAACATGGCCGCGGGCGTGATCGCCCGTTTCGCCGCGTCCCCTGGATCAGATTTCGCGCGCCGCCTGGGCCGCGATATCGGCCAGGCCGGATTGACCGCCGGGGCCGACCACGACGTAGGCCGCCCCGTTGCCCTTCCATGAAACGAAGTCGAACCCCTTGATCGTCTGCTGCTTGAAGGCGGGCGGCGATGCCTGGTCGCCGTTCGGACTGCTTAGCAGGCACAGCGCGATGACGGTACCGTCGGCCTGCCGGTACATCAGCTGCGCAACCGGCTTGCCATTGGCGACCAGAAGGCGACCGCCCTCGAAGGTCAGCCCGAAGCCTGTCAGGTCCGGGATCGAGAAAGCCACGCCG
>JAHJUC010000275.1 GCA_018829385.1 Alphaproteobacteria bacterium | reverse complement strand
CCCTGTCCGGGCCGGCATGACGCCAGCCTTTCGATTGCAATTCATTGCCGGGCGATCCTGCGGTCTCCGGCGCCGTTCCCGTTTTCTTGGCGTTCTTTTGCAGTCATCTTGCGCCAACACGGCCAAGTCGATCAAGTCGGTGCTCAAAGCCATAGCGCCAATTTGTCCGATAACATTGTACCAGTTTGGCTTTGCCGACGCAGGCCATTGCTTTTGTTCGGCTTTTTCTGGCCATATGGCAAACGACCCTCTGGCCCTATTCTCTTGCCAAGCACTTCGGCGATGGTTTTGGTGCCGGAGGGGATGTTTTTCCCGCCGGAGGACTGGCCATCACCATTTTTCCCGGGAGGGACCGCTCATGAACCTGCCTATCCAGACCAACGACATCCAGGCGGTTATCGAGGCCGATCGTACCCATGTCTGGCATCACCTGATCCAGCACAAGCCGTTTGAAACCATCGATCCGCGGATCATTGTCGAAGGCCGCGGCATGCGGGTCTGGGACGCTACCGGCAAGGAACATCTCGACGCGGTTTCGGGCGGCGTCTGGACGGTCAATGTCGGCTACGGCCGGGAGAGCATCGCCAACGCGGTGCGCGACCAGCTGATCAAGATGAACTATTTCGCCAACAGCGCCGGATCGATCCCCGGCGCGCTGTTCGCCCAGAAGCTGATCGAGAAAATGCCGGGCATGAGCCGGGTCTATTATTCCAACTCCGGATCGGAGGCCAACGAGAAGGCCTTCAAGATGATCCGGCAGATTTCGCACCGGCATCATGGCGGCCGGAAATACAAGATCCTTTACCGCGACCGCGACTATCACGGCACGACGCTGGCCACATTGTCAGCCGGCGGGCAGCCGCAACGGGCCGAGCAGTACGGACCGATGGCGCCGGGCTTCGTCATGGTGCCGCATTGCCTTGAGTACCGCAGCCAGTATCCGGACGCCGAAAGCTACGGTCTTGCCGCAGCCAACGCGATCGAGGAGGTGATCCTGCGCGAGGGACCCGATACCGTCGGCGGGCTCTGCCTCGAGCCGATCACTGCCGGTGGTGGCGTCATCACCCCGCCGCCGGGCTACTGGGAGCGGGTCCAGGAGATCTGCACCAAGTACGACATCCTCCTGCATATCGACGAGGTCGTTTGCGGCGTCGGCCGCACCGGCGCGTGGTTCGGCTATCAGCACTACGGGATCAAGCCCGATTTCGTCACCATGGCCAAGGGCGTGGCTTCCGGCTATGCGGCGATTTCCTGCACGGTGACCACTGAAGCCGTGTTCGATCAGTTCAAGGACGATGCGTCCGATCCGATGTCCTATTTCCGCGACATCTCGACCTTCGGCGGATGCGCCGCCGGACCGGCCGCAGCGCTTGAGAACATGCGGATCATCGAGGACGAGAACCTGATCGCAAACACCCAGGCGATGGGCGAACGGATGATCAACAATCTGCGCGCACTGCAGGACAAGCATGCCGTGATCGGCGACGTGCGCGGCAAGGGTCTCTTCCTCGGCGCCGAACTCGTAAGTGACCGGACCTCGCGCGAGCCGATGGACGAAAAACGGGTTCAGGCCGTGGTGGCCGACTGCATGGCCCAGGGCGTGATCATCGGTGCGACCAACCGGTCACTGCCGGGCTTCAACAACACGCTGTGCTTCAGCCCGGCGCTGATCGCGACCGCGGACGATATCGACCGGATCACCGACAGCGTCGACCAGGCGCTGACGCGGGTGTTTGCATAGCCTCGCCACGGTGGCGGGAAATCATGACCGAGGGAAGGGCGGGACAATCGTGCACCCGCCCCTTCCGCTTGGCTAAGTCTGTCGATATGCTGGCAAAAACCGGCTGGGCGATCGAATGTCGATTCCGATAGACACGTTTTTTCTCGACCCGAAATTCGAGGGAACGCTGCAACAGAAGATCCAGAGGATGATCAGCGAGGGGGTTCTCTCGGGTCGCTTCATTCCTGGCGCAAAACTTCCCTCCAGCCGCAAGCTGGCGACCCATCTCGGGATCAGCCGGATCACCGTGACGCTGGCCTACAGCGAACTGGTGTCCGACGATTACCTGATCGCCAAGGGCCGCTCGGGATACTATGTCTCGCCGACCGCGCCGCAGCGCACCCGCTTCGACGCGCCGAAAGGCGTCGTCACCGACGCGGTCGACTGGAACCGCGCCATCGGCCAGCGCTATACCGGCCAGGTGCTGGTGGAAAAGCCGGTCGACTGGCGCAGCTACCCCTATCCGTTCATCTACGGGCAGGCGGACGAGAAGATCTTCGATCACAGCAACTGGCGGCAATGCGCGCTGCAGGCGCTGGGCAAGCGGGAATTCTCCACCGTTACGGCCGACAGCTACGAGCGCGATGACCCGGAACTGGTCAAGTACATCGCGCTCAACACCCTGCCCCGGCGCGGCATCCAGGCCAAGCCGGAACAGATCCTGATCACCGTGGGCGGACAGAACGCCTTATGGCTGGCAGCCCAGGTGCTGCTCAACCAGCGGCGCACGGCGGTGATGGAAAATCCCGGCTACCCGGGCCTCAGGGTGGCGCTCAACCTGGCCCGCTGCAACGTGGTGAACGTGCCGGTCGATCATGCCGGGATGCGGCTCGATGCGCTTCCGGACGGGACCGACGTGGTGTTCACCACGCCGAGCCATCATTGCCCGACCAGCGTGACGATGCCGCTCGAGCGGCGCCAGAAACTGCTGGAGATGGCGTCGCGAAAAGACTTCGTGATCGTCGAGGATGACTACGAATTCGAAATGTCCTTCCTCAACCCGCCGGCGCCGGCGCTCAAGTCGCTGGATGAGGAGGGCCGGGTGATCTATGTCGGCTCGTTCTCCAAATCGCTGTTTCCGGGCCTGCGGCTTGGAT
>JAHJUC010000274.1 GCA_018829385.1 Alphaproteobacteria bacterium | reverse complement strand
CCGGCGCCTGAAAACCGGTGCCGGCAGTCGAAGATCACGATCTGGCTGTCGATCGTCCCGCTCTCGGGCGGCATTTCGAAGAAATCCAGATTTGCCGTGTTGCGGATGGTGTTGCGCAGCGTCCGGTCAAGGCCCGGATCGTCCGAGTCGACCAGAAGCCTGAAGGTTTCCATTCCGCGGTGCGTCGTCGTGCGAAAGAAAACGATATGGCGAACAACATTCCTCACGTTTGTACAACCTATGCGAGATATAGGAAAATAATCAACCATAAGGAAAAGTACGCAAAGAAGTACAGAGGGTCTTTTGCCAAGTTCATTGGAAGCTTTGCGGTCGTCATTTTCTTCGCAAGGCGTGCGCCGCGTGTCCGTTCACCAGACGATGGTCAATCCGGGGCGATGATCAGTGCGGGCCGGGGGCGGCATTGCGGGGCGGGCGGGACCCGTCGGGCGAACGACTGGAAGACAAGTCCGGTGTCGCGATCCGAATCGGGCAAAGCCCGCCCGACCGGACTGGAAAGCCTATGAAGACATCCGGACAGGCCGGTTCCCGGGAACCGCGGACCGGCGCCTCAGTCCTCGTCGGCCTGCCGCGTCTTTCGCGACGTGCCGAACGTGTAGCCGGTCTCGACGATGTCGCGGCCGAACTTCTGCCGCACCTTGTCGATGGCGCTTTCCGCCACCGCCCGCCGCGCCGCCACTGGGTCGACGAGGTCGGGCGGGTCGGCCCGGTCGGCACCGGTGAGATCCGACACGCCGATGCCGATCAGCCGGAAGCGGTCCTGGCCCAGTTCGCGTTCGAGCAGGTGCAGCCCGGTACGGAAGATCCGGTCGGCGAGCACGGTCGGGTCTTCCAGCTTGAAATTCCGGGTCCGGCTCTTGAAATCCGCGGTCTTGAGCTTGAGCACCACCGTCTGTCCGGCGATGCCCGATGCCTTCAGGCGCGCCGACACCTTCTCCGACAACCGCCTGAGCACCGGCACCAGATCCTTTGCTTGCGACAGGTCGGTGTTGAACGTGGTTTCCGCGGAAACGCTTTTCGCGCCTTCGTTGGGATGCACGGTACGGTCGTCCTCGCCGCGCGCCAGATGATAGAGCCGCTTGCCCATCACCCCGTAGCGGCGCATCAGCGCGGTTTCCTCCATCGTCTGCAGCTGCCCGATGGTGCGGATGCCGTCGCGCTCCAGCGTCGCCGAGAAGGCCTTGCCGACGCCCCAGATCAGCGACACGGGCCTGGGCGCCAGAAAGGACAGCGCTTCGGCCTTGCCGATCACCGAGAACCCGCGCGGCTTGTCGAGATCGGATGCGACCTTGGCGAGAAACTTGCAGTAGGACAGCCCGACCGACAGGCTTATGCCGATCTCCGCTTCCACCCGCGCGGCAAAGCGGGCCAGCGTGCGGGCAGGGGTGTCCTTGTGCAGCCTCTCGGTGCCCGCAAGATCCAGAAACGCCTCGTCGATCGAGATCGGCTGTACCAGCGGCGTGAGTTCCTCCATCATCCGCCGCACCTCGCGCCCGACGCGCACATATTTCTCCATGTCCGGCTTGATGACGATCGCCTCGGGGCAGGCGTCGAGCGCCTTGAACATCGGCATCGCCGAGCGCACGCCGTGGATGCGGGCGATGTAGCAGCAGGTGGAGACCACGCCGCGCTTGCCGCCGCCGATGATCACCGGCTTGTCGGCGAGCTCCGGATTGTCGCGCTTTTCCACCGTTGCGTAAAACGCATCGCAATCCACATGCGCCAGCGTAAGCCGGTCGATCTCGGCATGGCGGATCAGCCGCGGGCTGCCGCAGGCATGGCAGCGCCGGGCCTCAGCGCGCGCGGGGGCCAGGCAGTCACGGCAAAAGCCGGGGGTGGAAGAGGCTGCGGACATGGCGAGAACAAATATTGAACATCGTCAAACTACGCAAGTAGGCCTGCTCACGCAAGCGGCATGACAAGGCTGCAGCGGGGCCAGATCAGGGCCACGGCAGGAGTGCCGGCTAATCGACGCTGCACAGTTCGGACCGGGTGATGAAGCGCCTGCCGCGTCCATTGTCGAGCGAGAACATGCCGCCGCGACCGTCGATCACGTCGATGATCAGCCGCGTGTGCTTCCAGGCCTCGTACTGCCGGCCGCCGATGTAGAACGGCGCGCCGCCGATCTCGCCGAGAAGCACGTCGCTGTCGGAGATCATCAGGTCCCCTTCGGAAAGGCACATCGGCGCCGAGCCGTCGCAACAGCCGCCCGACTGGTGGAAGATCACCGGCCCGTGGTCGGCGCGGATTTCCTCGATCAGTTTCAGCGCTCCGTCTGTCGCCTCGACCTGGTTCAACATGACAATACCCCTTCGTGCCGCGTGCAGGCGGACCCGGGCGGCGCAAAAAGCCGTCCGGGTCCGGGAGCAAATCAGAAGAAGCCGAGTTTCTTCGGGCTGTAGCTGACCAGCAGGTTCTTGGTCTGCTGGTAGTGATGCAGCATCATCAGGTGGTTTTCGCGGCCGATTCCGGACTGCTTGTAGCCGCCAAATGCCGCGTGCGCCGGGTAGGCGTGGTAGCAATTGGTCCAGACCCGACCGGCCTTGATCGCCCGACCGAACCGGTAGCAGGTGTTGGCGTCGCGGCTCCAGACCCCTGCGCCAAGCCCGTAGAGCGTGTCATTGGCGATCTCCAGCGCTTCCTCGTCGGTCTTGAAGGTGCAGACCGAGACGACCGGACCGAAGATCTCCTCCTGGAAGATCCGCATCTTGTTGTGGCCCTTGAACACCGTCGGCTTGATGTAATAGCCGCCTTCGGTGGCACCGCTGGTCGGCATCGCCTCGCCGCCGATCAGCACTTCGGCACCCTCCTTGCGGCCGATATCGAGATAGGACAGGATTTTCTCGAACTGTTCGCTCGAGGCCTGCGCGCCCACCATGGTTTCAAACTGCAGGGGATCGCCCTGGACGATGGCCGCGACGCGCTTGAGCGCACGGGCCATGAATTCCTCGTAGATGTCCTCGTGGATCAGGGCGCGGCTCGGGCAGGTGCAGACCTCGCCCTGGTTGAAGGCGAACAGCACGAAGCCTTCGATCGCCTTGTCGAAGAAATCGTCATCGTGATCGGCGACATCCTTGAAGAAGATGTTGGGCGACTTGCCCCCGAGCTCGAGCGTGCAGGGAATGATGTTCTGGCTGGCATACTGCATGATCAGCCGGCCGGTGGTGGTTTCGCCGGTGAACGCGATCTTGGCAATGCGCGTCGATGAGGCGAGCGGCTTGCCTGCTTCCAGGCCGAAGCCGTTGACCACGTTGACCACGCCCGCCGGCAGGATGTCGGCGATCAGCTCCATCAACACCATGATGGAGGCGGGGGTCTGTTCGGCCGGCTTGAGCACCACGCAATTGCCCGCCGCCAGCGCCGGCGCCAGTTTCCAGATCGCCATCAGCAGCGGGAAGTTCCAGGGAATGATCTGGCCGACCACGCCGAGCGGTTCATGGAAATGATAGGCGACGGTGTCGGCATCGAGTTCGCTCAGCGAGCCTTCCTGGGCCCGGATGACGCCGGCGAAATAGCGGAAATGGTCGATGCCGAGCGGCACGTCGGCGGCTGTCGTCTCGCGGATCGGCTTGCCGTTGTCCCAGGTCTCGGCCTCGGCCAGGATGGCAAGATTGTCCTCCATCGCCTGGGCGATCCTGTTGAGCAGCACGCTGCGCTCGGCGACGCTGGTCGCCCCCCAGGCGTCCTTGGCGGCGTGCGCGGCATCCAGCGCCAGCTCGATGTCCTTGGCGTTCGAGCGTGCCACCTGGCACAGGACCGATCCATTGACCGGCGTGATGTTGTCGAAATACTGGCCGTCAACCGGTTCGACAAACTTGCCGCCGATGAAGTTTCCGTATTTCGCCTTGAATGTGAAAGTCATGCTGTAGTCCTCCCGAATGATTGCTCAGTGCAATGGAAGGACGTTGCATCGGCAAGCGCCGGGCGTCACCGGGGGCAGACGCGACGCTCACGCGGGAGTGTCGCAGAATTGCGACAGATACGGCCGGCAATGCGCGAAGGCCGCGCTCAGCGCTTCAGATCATGCTGCTTGATCTTGCGATGAAGCGTGGCGCGGCTGATGCCCATCGCCGATGCCGCCGCCGAGACGTTGCCGCCGGCGCGCGCCAGGGCCTGCAGGATGATGCGCCGTTCGGCGGCCTGAAAATCCTCTTCGGCATTGACCACCTGGCCCTGCAGTCGCGACAGCGGGATCGGCCGGGCGAAGTCTTCCTGATCGAGGCCGAAAGCCCGCCGCGCCTGGCGGGTGGCGCCGATCACGAAGTCGTTCTGATCAACGGCGATCAATGTGGCGAGCTGGTCGCTCGCCGAACTCGAGCAGGCTTCGGGATCCGGGCCGGTGAGGACGATCCGGCAATCGGGAAACATGGCGCCAAAATACATCGCCTCGATCCGCCGGGCCGCATCCATGACCGCGCAGGCGATCAGGCGGGAGAATCCGGCGGTCAGGTCGGCCCGGCAGGAGGAGACGTCGATGACCGCCAGCAGATCGCCCTGATGATCGAAGATAGGGGCGGCGGTACACGACAGGTCGGTGTTCTTGGCCTGGAAATGCTGGTCCTTGTGGATGGTCAGCGCCCGCTTTTCGACGAGGCAGGTTCCGATGCCATTGGTTCCTTCGCGCTGTTCGCTCCACACCGCCCCGGTCCACAGACCCCATTCATCGAAGGTCCGGTCGTCCTGAACGGCGCCGCGCCGGGCGATGATCACGCCGTCGGAATCGGCCAGCAGCACCGAGCAGCCGACATCGCCGACAGCCCGGTAAAGGCTGTCGAGGCTGGGATTGGAGGTGTGCAGCAGCAGCCCGGTGCGTTCGTAGACCTCCGAAAGCTCCTGCACTGTCAGCCGTTCCGGCGGTTTCGCATGATCCGGATCGATCCGGTGCAGCATTTTCGAACGCTGCCAGGAGGCGACCACCGGAAGCTGGGCCGCTTTCCCTGAAAACAGCGCAGCTTCCACCCGCGATGCGTGACCGGCCGTTGACGGCATTGTGAAGATCCTCCCAGAACTTGGCCGCAAGCATACGCAGTTGCCAAGGCAAATCCAGTCGGTGCGGATGGGCCATTGGTCGCAAGCCGAGATGCGGCACGGGGACGCGGATCCAACTGTTGCGGACTGCCGCAACCGGGAACAAAAGTTGAACATTGCCGGATTTCGAAATATCCTCGCGACTCAATGGGTGGTCCAGTCGATCAATGGCAAAGCACGTGAACCTTGATATTCGTCCCGTCACCGCCGACTTGTGGCCGGCGCTTGAAACCCTGTTCGGCCCGCAGGGCGCCTGTTACGGCTGCTGGTGCAGCTATTTCCGGCTGGCGCCGAAACAGCGTGCCGCGATGGACAAGGATGAGAAGAAGCAGCTCTTGAAGAACGCGACCGCGGCGGCGCTTCCGCCCGGCCTGATCGCGCTTGAGGACGGTGTGCCGGTCGGCTGGGTGCAGGTCACGCCGCGCGCCCACGTGCCGCGCTGGAACACCGACCGGACCGTGTCCCGGCCGCTCGATGGCGACGATCCGGCCGATCCGGGGCTTTGGGCGATCTCCTGCTTCTTCATCCAGTCCAGGCGTCGCGGGCAGGGGATCAGCCATGCCCTGCTCGAGGCGGCGGTGGCCCATGCGAAGGACAATGGCGCGCGGATTGTCGAGGCCTGCCCGATGCTCAAGGCCAAGCAGTCGAAATCGGTGGGCCTGTTCGTCGGCTCCGTGTCGGTGTTCGAGAAGGCCGGCTTCGAGCGCGTCGCCGAACGCAAGCCGGGACGGCCGCTGATGCGAAAGGCACTTGCATGAGGCGCACGTCTGTCCACCCGGCAAGCACCTTTGCGGTGCCCCTCCGGTCAGCCGGCACTGGCGCCGAAATGGGCCTTGATCAGGG
>JAHJUC010000273.1 GCA_018829385.1 Alphaproteobacteria bacterium | reverse complement strand
CGAGCCGTTGGTCGACAACGCCTTTGCCACCAAGGTGGTGCGCGACCTGGTCGGCGACCAGTCGCTCGAGCCGGAAATCACCTCGGTGTCGACCTGGACCGTCAACAACATGTACGCCACCCACATGCAGTCGGGCCGCGTCTTCATCATGGGCGACGCCGCCCACCGGCATCCGCCATCGAACGGGCTTGGCTCCAACACCTCGATCCAGGACAGCTTCAACCTGGCCTGGAAACTGGCGGCCGTGCTCAAGGGCCAGGCGGGCGAGGGCCTGCTTGACACCTACAGCCAGGAGCGCGCGCCCGTGGCGAAACAGATCGTCACCCGCGCCAACCAGTCGATCGGCGAGTTCGGACCGATCTTCGAGGCTCTGGGGCTGACGGAATCCACCGATCCCGAGGTCATGCAGGCCAACATGGACAAGCGCTGCGACGCAGGCGCCGACGCCGAGCGGCAGCGTACGGCAATCCGCGAGGCCATCGCCTTCAAGAAATACGAGTTCGATGCCCACGGCGTCGAGATGAACCAGCGCTACAAGTCCGGCGCGGTCGTGACCGACGGGCAGATGGAGCCGGCCTACGAGCTCGATGCCGAGTTGCACTACCAGCCGACCACATGGCCCGGCGCCCGCATCCCGCACGCCTGGGTCTATGACCGCGACGGCGGCAGGCATTCGACGCTGGACCTGGTCGGCCGTGGCCGGTTCACAATCCTGACCGGAATCAGCGGCGAGGCCTGGGCCAGGGCGGCCGGGAAGGTGGCGTCGTCGCTGGGGATCGATCTGGCGGTCCACGTCATCGGGCCGCGCCGCGACATCGTCGACCATCACGGCGATTGGGCCCGGGCGCGGGAAGTCGCCGAAAGCGGCTGCGTGCTGGTCCGTCCCGATCAGCACGTCGCCTGGCGCGCGGAGGAGGTGTCCGACAATCCCGAGGCCGATCTGGCCCGGGTAATGACCGCGGTCCTGCACCGGGGTGCGGCGGCTGCCCGCCAGGCGGCGCAGTAAGGGGAACGGTCATGCAAACGCACGAACAGGGCTTCTTTACCGAAGAAAACTCCGCCGACGTGGTGATCAGCCGCAACGCCAGGGCAGCCGACAAGCGTCTGGCCGAGGTCATGGCGGTGATCACGCGGCATCTGCATGCCGCGGTCAAGGAAATCGAGCCGACCCAGGAGGAATGGTTCGAGGCGATCATGTTCCTCACCAGGACCGGCCAGATGTGCAACGACTGGCGGCAGGAATACATCCTGCTGTCCGATATCCTGGGCGTCTCGATGCTGGTCGACGCCATCAACAACCGCAAGCCCACGGGCGCCTCCGAATCCACCGTGCTCGGGCCGTTCCATGTCGCCGATGCGCCCGAGCTGCCGATGGGCGCCAACATCTGCCTCGACCAGAAAGGCGATCCGATGCTGGTCAAGGGGCACATTCTTGGCACCGACGGCAAGCCGATCGATCATGCCAAGATCGATGTCTGGCAGGCCAATGACGAGGGCTTCTACGATGTCCAGCAGAAAGGCATCCAGCCGGACTTCAACCTGCGCGGCGTGTTCCGCACCGGACCGGACGGCACCTATCACTTCAAGGGGGTGAAGCCGAAATACTACCCGATCCCGGACGATGGACCGGTCGGGCAACTGCTCAGAAAGCTCGGCCGCCATCCCTACAGGCCTGCCCATCTGCACTACATCCTCGAAGCCGACGGCTACGAGACGCTGGTTACGCACATCTTCGATCCCGATGATCCCTACATCAATTCGGATGCGGTCTTCGGGGTCAAGCAAAGCCTGCTCGCCACCTTTGAATGGGTGGAGGATCCAGGCAGGATCAAGGCTGCGGGGATGGAGGGGCCCTACTACGAAGTCGTGCATGACTTCGTGCTGGTTCCAAAAGCCTGACGCGAAGCGTCAAACATGGCCTGCCGGACAGGCCGGTCAATAATCCAGGCAGGAGACGGATTATCTGTCTGACTCCGTCTCTAGTAGGTTGCTCTGCCTCCGGAGAGGTCGAAAACGCCGGCCGTGGTGAAACTGTTCTCGCGGGAGCATAACCAGGCGATCATCTCGGCGGCCTCGTCGAGTTCAAGGAAGCGGCCGCGCGGGATCTTCGAGAGCATGTAGTCGATGTGGGTTTGCGCCATCTGATCGAAGATGCGTGTCCGGGCTGCCGCCGGCGTCACGCAATTGACCGCGATGTCGAGCCCGGCGAGTTCCTTGCCGAGTGATTTGGTGAAGCCGATCACGCCGGCCTTGGAAGCGGAATAGGCGGATGCATTGGGATTGCCTTCCTTGCCGGCGACGGAGGCGATGTTGACGATCCGGCCATAGGCCTGAGCCCGCATGGACGGCACGACGGCTCGATTGACGTGAAAGGTCCCGTTCAGGTTGATCGCGACGATTTTTGCAAATTCATCCACCGGATACGCATCGACCGGAGCATTCGATCCGGCGATGCCGGCTGAATTGACCAGGATGTCGATACGGCCAAGCGCGTCGAGCGTTCTCGCGCAGGCGCTTTCGACATCGTTCCAGTCCGAGATGTCCACCTTCAGCGCGATGGCGTTATCAAGCGTTTGCGCGGTGCGACTTGCCAGCTCCTGGTCAAGGTCCCACAAGGCGATCCTGGCGCCGCCCTTGTTCAAGCGCCGCGCCACGGCCTCACCGATACCCTGGGCGCCGCCGGTGACGATTGCGGTCATTCCCTGGAACTGCTGGTCATTCATGCGTTCTCTCCCCCGATCATTCGTCTGGCTGCGCGTGTTGCAACAAGCCCGCTGGTTGCGCATTCTGGCTTCGCCGGCCCGCAGAGTTGCGGTCTTCCTGTCCGCTTCGGCGAGCACCTGCGGTCTCGCATCGTGCTTCGGTTCAGCGCCGATCGCCATCCATTGGTTCAAAAAAAAAGACGTAGGGGTATGGCAACCAACCCCGGGGCATCGCGACCCGTGGTGATGCTGCTAACCTTGGGGGCGTTGCCGTCCATATTCATGCAGGCAGCGGGGCGGTGACTTTGGGAGAAGTGGTCCGCGCTT
>JAHJUC010000272.1 GCA_018829385.1 Alphaproteobacteria bacterium | reverse complement strand
TGATCCTCGACAACATGACCGACACTGTGGAAGCCGACACCGAAAAGCGCAGCTACGCCCCGCTGTTCTCGCTTTCGGGCTCCGCCAACTACATCTTCGGCTACAAGGGCGGCAAACAGAACCTCACCGCATCGCTCAGGAGCATGGCAAGCATCGCCCCGGGCGCAGGCTTCTGAACCGCAAGGCTCGCCTCAAGCCCTTGAGGCCCGCCGCGCCGCAAGCCGCGTCGGGACGGTTAAGGTTAACCCATCATTACGTTTGAATGTTGAGGCAATGGATGTCCTTTCTCTTCGGTGAAAAGACCGGAGACAAGAACATGGCACGGAAAATCAGCGACAAGCTGATACAGCGACTATCGGCATTGATGCTGCACCCGGCAACTGCCGTCGCAGCCATCCTGCTTTGCACGGTCTTTCTGTATGCGCTTGAACGGGCGGTCGACCACATGCCGTTTGTCATGTTCAGCGTCCTCGGCGTCGCCACGGCGCTGTTCCTGGCAAGCCGCCGCATCTATTTCTCGATCTATGCCGCCCTTGCGGCCACAACGTTGATCGCCATTGTTTCGGTTCTCAAGTACAGAACCAAGGGTTTTGATCTCCATATCTACGACATCTTCTTCACCGGAACGGATCCAAAGGCTTTCGCCTTTCTCATCGACGGGTTTGCAGCCTACATCGTTCCAGTCGCCGGTCTGATGATCTGCTGCCTCATCGTGCTCTCCCTGGTCTTCATCTGGGATGGCAAGCACGGGATGACAGTCCTCAGGCGAAGCGGATTGATGGCCTTGGCTTTTGCGCTGATCCCGGTCAGTTACCCGCTCAAGGCCGACGAGCCGCGTTATTTCCACTATCTCGGCGGCTTCAACGCCTCCGCGTTTTTCGTCTCCTTCCTCGACCTGAGGGATGCGGCGATCGGAAGAGGTCTTGCCGACCGCTTTGCCGGAATGCCCGAAGTCGAGCCTTTTGCGGCAGCCGGTCCCTGTGCCATGACAGAACCGAAACCTGACATCTTCGTGGTTCTCAGCGAAAGCCAGACCGATCTCAGCCGGCTCAATCGTTATGGCATCGACCGGCAATTCGCGAACCGCTTCAGGTCCGCTGACGGGAAACGCCGCGAACTGCGGGTCGAGACCTTCGGTGGCGGCACCTGGATATCGAACTTCTCGCTGATGACCGGGCTTTCCAGCCTCGATTTCGGCTGGCGCGCGCCGTACCTGACCATCGCCATGGAAGGCAGGGTGCACGAGTCGCTGGCCACGGAACTGGCCCGCTGCGGCTACCGAACCGCGGTGCTGATGCCCATGGACCATGGCTTCGTCAACGAGGGGCCTTTTCTCAAATCGATCGGCTTCGACGAAATTCTCGACTACGATCGCATCGGCGCAAGCGAATATGCCCATCATGACAGGTTCTATTTCGAAGCCGCCCGTACCTTCATCGACGATCATCGCAGAACCGATGGCCGGCCATTGTTCCTGGAAGTGCAAACCATGTTCGCCCATTCGCCCTACTCCGACCATCTCGCAGATAGCGAACCGGATGCTTTCGCCGAGAGCGGCATCTTTGAACTGGATGAGTACGTTCGCCGGGTCGCCCAGTCACAAGGGGATTTCGACTGGTATCTGGCGCAGGCGAAAGCAGACAGCGTGGATCACCCGTCCATCGTGCTTGAGTTTGGCGATCACCAGTCCTTCGCCACCCGCGAGGTGATCAATCACCTTTATCCGGATTTCGCGGTCGACGAACTCACCTCATCGGCCTACCGGACCTATTTCACCGTTCACGCCATGGGTACGGATGTCGACATGGCCCCCTTCGAGTTCGCCAGCCTCGACATAGGGTATCTGGGCGTATCGTTGTTGCAGGCGGCAGGCATGGCCAAATCTCCCATGTTCGCCGACCTTGCGGCGCTCCGCGACCGGTGTGAAGGCCGTCTGCATTTCTGCGCCGACCGCGCAGCAGTCGACCGGCACCTTCAAAAGCGCATAGCCTCCGGATACCTGGTTGTCGATTAGACGGATGGAGCGCCCGCTGGCGCCGTGCCAGCCTTGCCTGCCTGACGCCGGAGCGGCCTGTTGAAACACCGGGCATACAGGTTCCGGATTGGTGGCATCCGATGCAAACTGCCAATCTAATGGATTTAAATTCTGGATATTCACGAAAAAATCATTCATTGCTTGCAGCGCCAAGTACCCTCATGATGCCCCAGTGGGAGGAATCATGCGGCGTCCAACGCCCAAGCTGAATGGGACATCCGATGATATCCAAATCCGCCATTGCCGATCTTCCTGCTCCCGCACCGCGCGCCGGTGATTCCGCCACTCTCGCCGCCGACATCATTGCGCGGCTGACCTATTCGATCGGCAAGGACGCCAAGGTCGCAAAGCCGCACGACTGGATGACCGCAACCATTTTGGTGATCCGCGACCGGGTCATCGATCGCTGGATGGCATCCACCCGCAAGACCTACGAAGACGGCTCCAAGCGGGTCTACTA
>JAHJUC010000271.1 GCA_018829385.1 Alphaproteobacteria bacterium | reverse complement strand
TGAGCACCGGGCCCAGACAGGAAAGAACGCGCTGATGCCGCAAGACCACATTCGATACGACATTCTTGCCCAGGACGCGCTGCGTGGCGTGATCCGCAAGGTGCTGTCCGAGGTAGCGGTGACGGGATACCTGCCGGGCGAGCATCATTTCTTCATCACCTTCCTGACCGAAGCCCCGGGTGTGCGGATCTCGACCGCGCTGAAGGAACGCTACCCGGAACAGATGACGATCGTGGTGCAGCACCAGTTCTGGGACCTGAAGGTGACGGAATCGCAGTTCGAGATCGGCCTGTCATTCTCCGACAAGCCCGAAAAACTGGTGGTGCCGTTTGCCGCCATCCGCGGGTTTTACGACCCGTCGGTCAATTTCGAACTGGAATTCGACACCGTGCTCGATGTGGCCGCGAATGACGGCGGCGACGAGGACGATGATGACCGGGCCGAACTGGCCGGCACGATCGAACGGCTTGTCGAGCCCGCCGCCAAGGACGAGAAGGCCGCGGCAGCCGACACCAGCGACGACGAGGCCGGACCGGACGGCGAAAAGAAGCCCGGCGCGGATGTCGTCTCGCTCGATTCCTTCCGCAAGAAGAACTGACCGGACGCGCGCGATGAGCGGTGATGTCGTCAATCTGCGCATGGCCCGCAAGCGGCGCGACCGCGCGGCGAAGGAAGCCGACGCCGAACGCAACCGCTTCGAGCATGGACGCTCAAAGGCCGAGCGCGAGCTGGCGCGAGCCCGCAACGAAAAGGCCGCGCGCGACCACGACGCCTCCCGGCGCGAGCCCGACAACGGCAGTTCCTGACGCATGACCGGCGGACAGATCCGCAAGCACTCGGTCAGCATTCGCGGTCACCGCACCAGCATCACCCTCGAAGACGCCTTCATGGATGCGCTCAGGCAGATGGCCGACCAGCGCGGCATGGCGGTCGCTGCGCTGATTGCCGAGATCGATGCCGCGCAAGCGGCACCAGGGACGACACCCGCCAATCTTTCCTCGGCCATCCGTGTCGCAGTGCTTGACTGGGCGCTTGGTGGAACCGATGGCAAGCCATCCGCTGGCGCGCCCTCCCCGGAACAATAACCTCGCTTTCAGCGGATTTGCCAAATCCTGGCTAATCCGGCTGTGTCAAGCTGGACGTACTCTAATTGGTCCCGTCGATCAGGCTGCGGATCGGGTCGTCGACGCCGGGCAGATCATCAAACCGCAGTTCCGGAATTGTGATCCGGTCCGTCCCGCCTTCGATGGCGGATGGCGGGTTGGCCAGCGGATCGGGGAGCGGACGGCGCTCGATCGCCTCGGGCGCATTCAATTCGCGCTGCCGCTGTGCCGCTTCCTCGGCAGCCTGCCGCGCCGCCTCTTCGGCAGCCTGTCGGGCGGCCTTTTCTTCACGCGCACGCCGCGCCGCTTCCTCGGCCAGGCGCTTCTGCTCTTCGGCAGCCAGGCGTGCCGCTTCCTCGGCAGCACGCTGGGCGGCGGCTTTCTCTTCTTTCGCGCGCCGCGCCTCCTCTTCCGCCTGTCGCGCCGCTTCTTCCGCAGCCAGGCGCGCGGCTTCTTCCTCCGCCTGCCGCGCCGCTTCTTCCGCCGCCTGCCGGGCGGCTTCTTCTGCCGCCTGCCGCGCCGCCTCTTCCTCTGCCAGGCGTGCCGCCTCTTCCTCTGCCAGGCGTGCCGCCTCTTCCTCCGCCTGCCGCGCCGCTTCCTCCGCGGCAATCCGTGCGGCCTCTTCGGCGGCCAGACGTGCGGCTTCGCGTTGCGCGGCGCGTTCGTTCAGAAGGGCAATCTCGCGCCGGAGCCGCTGTTTCTCGACAACGCCGGCCTGAAGCAGCTCGACCTTGCGGCGTTCGCGCTCGAAGGCCCGCATCGAGAGATAATTGGTCAGCTGCCCCGCATCGATCGACACGGCGGGGTCGACCAGAAGGCCGCCGAGCCCGAAGACCACCGACGGGTCGCCACCGGCGATGGCCTCGACGCCGGGCTCGAAGGCCAGCCGCCAGTCCGACTGAAGCCGCAGGCCGATCAGGTCAACACGGGCATCGCCCGACAATTCAGCGTTTTCGTCGCTGATCCCGGTGCCGGCAAAGCGCATCACCCCGCCGGTCAGCGTGAACGGCAGGCGCAGGGCCTCGGCCTGCATTTCGCCACCGGCCATCAGGCCGTCGACAAGGCCCGCCACCGCATCCGTCTCGATCTTGAAATCCTCGCGGTCCGCGGCGCCCAGGATGCGGTTGAAAGCGCTTGAATCGAGTCCGGAAATGGTCAGATCCGCCACCGTCAGTTTGCCGCCGCCGGCAAGCGAGGCCACGAGTTCCCGCCTGGACTTGCCGGTGCCCTCGAGGCTGACGCTGGCGCCGGCGGTGCCGGAGAAGGTCGACGCACCGCGCACCGCCCGGTCAAGCGCCGCCAGATCGGCGCCGGCCGCGGTGAGCCTGCCTGACAGGAATACCGATCCATCGGCATTGCTCAGCGACACGCGGCCGCCAAGACGGCCGCCGAACCAGTCGGCCTCGGCGTTCTCCAGCGCCATCAGCCCGGTGCCGGTTGACAGGTCAGCCGTGAAATTCCGCGCCGTCCCGCCGCGCCCGAGATCGATCTCGGCGGCTTCAAGCGCGATCTCAAGGCCCGGCTGTCCGGGTGCGGGCGGCAGGAAGGGCTGATCGCTCCAGGTCGCGCCGTCATCGGCGAACAGTTGCGGTCCGAGCGCCAGTTCGCCAAGCCAGTCCAGATTGGCATGGTCGATCCGCAAGCTTCCCTTGCCGGAAAGGTCGGTTGCCGAGCGGTCGAATTCGAGCCGTCCGGAAAAGCCGTTGTCTTCGGCCTTGCCTTCGATCTCCGAGAGCAAGGCCACCTGGTCATTGAACGCCAGGCTTGCCGTCATCGAAAGCGGCAGCCCGGCGCCAGCCTGCGGCAGCGAATGGCCGAACATGATGACGAACGGCTCGATGTCGGCGGCATCGATGACGAGATTGAACAGGCCGGTGGCGGGCTCGGCTGCCGGGATCCGGCCATTGCCGTTGAGCGACATCCGCGATCCGGCCGCGGCGAGGCTGAGATCGATGGCCAGCTCGCCGTCGTCGGCGCCGCCGGACGCGGTCAGTTCCAGCGTCGACGGTCCCTCGCCTTCCAGCGGCAACACCGCAAATCCGAGCTGCTCGAGAAGACGGTAGGCTTCCGGGTTCTGCGCAGTGACCGCGATGGTGCGCGGCCCGTCGCCGCCGGGCGCCAGGCCGGTGCCCGATGCCGTGAGCCTGTAGCTGCTGCCGCCGGCCGTGCCGCTGACAGTGAGGGCGGGGCCGGAATCCGGGTCGAGCGCCAGGTCTACATCGCCCGCCAGTTCATCGAAGGCTGCGCTGTTGGCGCCGAGGCGGCGGATTATCTGGTGGCCGCCGCTCATCTGTTCGGCAAGGGCAAACAATTGATCGGCGGTCGCCGCACCGAACGTGCCGCTGATCTCTCCGTTCGGTGCCGAGAATGAGCCGGCGAGCGAACCGCTGAACTCGCCCGATGCGCCGCCGAAATCGGCAAATTTCAGGCGCTCGATCGTCAGCTCGCCGTTCCGCCAGAACATCGAGCTGTCGAGGCCGGCGAGACGGTAGTCGCCCATGGTGAAGGTGCCGGCGGTGATCCGGCCTGCAAGATTGTATTCGGCAAGCGGACGAACCGCGTTGCTTTCCGCGCCGGCAAGCAGGGCCAGCGCCCGCACGGCGTCGGCATCGAACGTGTCTCCGGTCAGCTCGACCGACAGCGTGGGCGCACCCTCGTCCGGTGTCTGGCGCTCCAGCCGGCCCTTGAGAATTGCCGGACCGACCGCGACCTCCAGCGCCTCGAAGCGCTGCAGCTGCGAGGACAGGCTGACATTGGCGGAAAAACCGGCCGCACCCAACCTGCGGATCACCGGATCGACATCGCCGACAAGCCAGTTGGCCAGCCCCGAGGGCTGGGTCGAGGCCACGGTCAATGTGCCGTCGAACCCGGCGCCGATGCCCGATACCAGCCTGCCCCTCGCCTCGACCGTGGTCCGGCCGGGGAGATTGGCTGAGAAGCCGTCCACCAGCCAGGCATCGCCATCGGGCCGGGCCTCCAGCCTTATCTCCCGCAAGGTGGTGTCGCCCGCCACGATTGCCGGAAGGTTGAGCGAGATGCGTCCCGGCAGCGGCGGCGGCGGCAGGCGGTCGATCATGGCGTTGACGATGGCAAGCCGCTCACCCAGCGGCACGGCAACGGCGGCGCCGTCAGCGGCGGTTTCCTCGCCCGACAGCCGGTCCATGTCGATCTGCTGGCCGTCGGCAATCAGCAGGAACTCGGGATTTGGACCGGTGTCGATGGTGGCCTGGCCGGTGACGATGTAGGGATCGGCGGAAAATCCGATCTCGGCCCGCCATTCCTCGATGGCAAGGCGCTCGTTGGTCGCGGCGAAATCGCCCTTGGCGACGAGCAACGGCTTTTCGGACACGACCGCCCCGACGCCGGGGTCGGACAGCACGGTCAAGGTGAACAGACCGTCGTAGAGCGGCTTGTTGTCCTCGATCCGGGCCTCGCCTTCGGTCTCCAGAAACACCGGCCATTCATCCGGCACCGTCCTGACGCGCATGCGGATCGAGCCGTCGGCCTGGGCAATGCCGGTGGAAATCGACACGCCGCCGCGATGGCCGGCGATCTCGCCCTCGGCCTCGATCAGCCACGGCCCGGACAGCGATTTGGCCGAGACCAGCGCATCGATGTCGCGAAGGCTGTGGGTGCGCCCGTTCTGGTCGTCGATGATGGTGATGTCGGCGTCGGCAATGGTGACGCGCTCGAGCACGACGAGATCGCCGGGCGGCGTCGGCCTGCGCTTGAGCGCCCAGTCGAGCCGGCCATCCTCGAGGACCCGCACAACGGCTTTCGGCGCATCCATCCGCATGT
This sequence comes from Alphaproteobacteria bacterium, assembly GCA_018829385.1. Classification (GTDB taxonomy): domain Bacteria; phylum Pseudomonadota; class Alphaproteobacteria; order Rhizobiales; family Rhizobiaceae; genus Hoeflea. The sequence continues at coordinate 7,333 of JAHJUC010000271.1, read as the reverse complement.
CGAAGATCAGCACTTCGCCGCTGAGGAACGGCGCCAGTTCCGCATCCATGGAAAACCGGCTGATGGTCATGGCGGGCTCGGCCTCGTCGCCGACGACGACATCGGAAAACGTCACCGACGGAAACGGCAGCAGGCGCGCATCCGCATCGCCGCGCACCCTGACCGGCTGGCCGATGATGCGGCTGGCCTCGGCCTCGAATGCCGTCCGGTAGCTGCTCCAGTCGATGAAATAGGGAGCGATCAGCGCTGCAAACAGCGCCAGCACCAGCAAACCACCAATGGCAACGAATAACCGAATCAGCTTTCAATCCTCCCTGGCGGACAGCATAGCCGCTTGTGTTGGTTTCAGCCCTCGAACGAAAAGATCTTGCCCGGGTTCATGATGTTCATGGGGTCGAGCGCCTGCTTGATCTGCCGCATGACCGAGACCCCCTCTCCCATTTCGCGGGAAAGATATGACCGCTTGCCCTGACCTATACCATGCTCGCCGGTGCAGGTTCCATCCATCGCCAGGGCGCGCGCATTGAGCCGTCCGACGAAGTCCTCGGCGGCCTTGATCTCCGCCGGGACATCGGTGTCGAGCAGGATGAGCACGTGGAAATTGCCGTCGCCGGCGTGGCCGACAATCGGCGCAATCAGCCCGTTGGCGGCGATATCGGCCTGCGTTTCGACGACGCATTCGGCCAGCCGGGATATCGGCACGCAGACATCGGTGGAGATGCCCTTGGCGCCGGGCCTGAGCTGCAGCGAGGCCCAGTAGGCGTTGTGGCGCGCCTTCCACAGTTCGGTGCGCTGCTCGGGATTGGTGGTCCACAGGAACTCGCCGCCGCCGCATTCCGCGGCGATCTCGGCAAACAGCGCCGCCTGCTCGGCGACGCCCGCCTCGGTGCCGTGGAATTCCAGGAACAGCGACGGGCTTTCGGGATTGTCGAGCTTCGAATAGGCGTTGCAGGCCTTCATCTGCAGCTCGTCGAGCAGTTCGATGCGGGCCACCGGAATGCCCATCTGGATGGTCATGATCACCGCGTTGCAGGCCGCCTCGACACTCGGAAACGGGCAGACGCCGCCGGAGATCGCCTGCGGGATGCCCTGCAGGCGAAGCGTGACGGAGGTGATGACCCCGAGCGTGCCTTCGGAGCCGACAAACAGGCGGGTGAGGTCGTAACCGGCGGAGGATTTGCGGGCGCGGCGGGCGGTGCGGATCTCCTCGCCCGAAGCGGTCACCGCGGTCACCGCGATGACGTTGTCGCGCATGGTGCCGTAGCGCACCGCGTTGGTGCCCGACGCCCGTGTCGAGGCCATGCCGCCGATCGAGGCGTTGGCGCCCGGATCGATGGGGAAGAACAGCCCGGTGTCGCGCAGATAGGTGTTGAGCTGTTCGCGGGTGACGCCCGGTTCGACCGTGCAGTCGAGATCCTCGGCATTGACCTCGAGCACCCGGTTCATGCGCGACATGTCGATGGAAATGCCGCCATTGGGCGCGTTGACCTGCCCCTCCAGCGACGAGCCAGTGCCGAACGGGATCACCGGGACGCGGTGATCGGCGCAGGCGCGGACGATCAGCTTGACCTCGTCCGCCGAGCCGGGAAAGACCACCGCGTCGGGCAGCTGGCCGGGGATGTAGGTGGTGGTGTGAGCGTGCTGGGCGCGCAGCGCCTCGCCCGTCTGCAACTGCTCGCCAAAGCGCTGACGCAACACGCCAATGACCGCTTCGATGCCTTCTTCATTGCGAAGGCCGGGCTCGACATCGCTCAGACCCATGTGCTTTTCTCCGGTCAATCGTGGTTACGCCAATTCCGCCAGATGCTTGCTGCTTCGACGTGATGAGGTAATGTGCAAACTGCGGCGCTCTTGTCCAGTGTGGGAGACGCGGCAGGCCGATATTAGTGGCGGCAGGTGACCGAATTTGTAAGGGAGAAGCCATGTTGTTTGATGCTCCGGTGATCGCGCCCGCCCGCGGACTGGATCCGACCTGGCTCGATTACAACGGTCATTTGAACATGGCCTACTACAACGTGCTGTTCGACCAGGGCGCCGACCTCATCTTCGATCTGTTCGGCTGCGGTCCGGGCTATCTGGCGGCGCGCAACATGAGTTTCTTCACCGCCGAGGCGCATGTCTGCTACATCAGGGAACTCAAGCCCGATGCGATGGTTCGCGTCTCCAGCCGGATCCTCGATTACGACAGCAAGCGGATCCATCTGTTCCAGGAACTCAGGCATGTCAACGGCTGGCTGTCGGCGACCTGCGAGACAATGCTCCTGCATATCGACATGAACGGTCCGCGCACCGCGGCGATGCCCGACGACATTCTCGCCAACGTCACCGCCATGGCCGAGGCGCACAGGAGCCTGCCCCGGCCCGAGCAAGCCGGACGGTCCGTCGGCATCCCGCGCGGCCAGGTCCGAGGGGCAGGCTGAGTCATGCTTCTTGACATTTTAAGTGCCATGCCGGGGCGCATCCGGAGTTGGGTGCTCCCCAACATCCGGGCTTTTATCGAGCACCGGCAGCCGGCGATCTGGGGCCTGTCGCTGCTGATCGGCCTGTCGGTGGCGCTTGCTTCGATCGCCTTCCGGCAGCTGATCGGCATCGTGCAGCTCTACTGGCTCGGCGACACCACCGAGCAGGTGCTGACCGCCGCCAGGCAGACACCCTGGTACATGATCGTCGCCGGCCCGACGCTCGGCGGCATCGTGGTCGGCATCCTGGTGTCGCGGTTCATCCCCTCGCGCCGCACCAGCGGGGTGGCCGACGTGATCGAGGCGCGCGCCCTGGCCGGCCGGCGGCTGAGCCTGCGCGAGGGCCTGATGAGCGCGGTGACGACCGCGATTTCGCTGGGCGCCGGCGGCAGCGCCGGGCGCGAGGGACCGGTGATCCACCTTGGCGCCACGCTTGCAAGCGCCGTGGGCGAGCGGCTCGACCTGCCTGACTACGCCCGCAGGACGCTGCTTGCCGCCGGTGTCGCCTCGGCAATTTCCGCGAGCTTCAACGCGCCGATCGCCGGTGTGCTGTTTGCCCATGAGGTCATCCTCGGGCACTACGCGTCCAGGTCCTTCGTGCCGGTGGTGATCTCCTCGGCGGTGGGCGCCATCGTGTCGCGGCTGTGGTTCGGCGACGCCGCCGCCTTCATCGTGCCCTCCTACCAGATCACCTCCTACTGGGAATTTCCCGCCTTCGCGCTGCTCGGCGTGGTTTGCGCGCTGGTGGCGACGGCCTTCCAGTTCGCGCTGTTTTCCGCCGACTACCTGGCGCGGCGCTCGCCGATTCCGATCTGGGCGCTGCCGATCTGCGGCGGATTGATCGTCGGGCTGATCGCGGTCCCCTTCCCGCATGTTCTCGGCGTCGGCTACGAGGCGACCGACCTGGCGCTGTGGGGACAGCTTTCGCTCGGCCTGATGCTGACGCTGATCGTGGTGAAGACGCTGGCCACGGCCATCACGCTCGGGGCGCGGTTTGGCGGCGGGGTGTTTTCCCCCTCGCTCTATCTGGGCGCCATGACCGGCGGCGCCTTCGGCATCATCGCGGCCGGCGTGTTTCCCGACCTCGCATCCAGCCAGGCGCTCTACGCCATCCTTGGCATGGGCGCGGTGGCGGGCGCGGTGCTCGGCGCGCCCATCTCGACCACGGTGATCGTGTTCGAACTGACCGGCGGCTACGCGCTGTCGATCGCGCTGCTGTTGACCGTCGCCATCGCCCACGGGGCCAACCTGGCGCTGCATGGCCATTCCTACTTCCAGTGGCAGCTGGAAATGCGCGGGCTTTTCGTCAAGGACGGCCCGCACCGCACCGAATTGCGCAATGCGCGGGTGATGGATTTCATGACCCTGCCCGAGGACGGCGCCGAGACCGAATTTTACGATCCCGAGCAGGAGATCCCGTCGCTCAAGCCCGCCGACACGCTAGAAACCGCGCTGCGCGTCTTCGACACCAGCGGCCACACGCGGTTGCCGGTGGTCGCCGACAGCGAGGAGCGACGGATCGTCGGCTGGGCCGAGCAGGTCAAGGCGGTCAGTCACTTCAACCGCCGCCTGATTGCCGCCAGCGAGGAAGAACACCGGTAGGCCTGGCGGCAACAGGCCGAGACACTCATTCATTCGGCGGTGCCGAAACGACCGCACATTCAAACCCAGCTTGCGAGACACCGATGAAACCGATCACGTTCAGCCGCGAGGAAACCAAGGCCCTGGTGGGCGAGATCCAGGAGTATTTCCGCGAGGAACTGGACCAGGATATCGGGGCGCTGCCGGCGGAAATGCTGATGCGGTTCTTCGGTGAGAAGATGGGCGCCTATTTCTACAATCGCGGCGTCTACGATGCGCAGGAACTGATCACCAAGCGGATGGAAAGTCTCTCCTACGACGTTTTCGCGCTGGAGCAGCCGACCAAACATCTGCGCTGAACAGAGACCGGATTGCTGCACGGTTGCGGATTGCGGCTCTTTTGACCGTTTACTTCCCGCCCGATATCCGGCATCGCCATATCAACCGAAACTCGCGGGCTGTTCAGGGACAGTCCACTTCAGGGAGATCCACATGCAGACCCTCATTCCAGCCCTTTCGGCTGTCGGTATCTACACGGCGCTCAACATGGCCATCCTGTTGTGGATCGCCACAGAAACCGGCCGCCTGCGCGGCAAGCACAAGGTCTCGATCGGCGATGGCGGGGTCAAGCATCTCATCCGCATCATCCGCGGCCATGCCAACGCGATCGAGAACATGCCGATGTTCTTCATCATGCTGCTTACCGGCGCGCTGATCGGCATGCCGGTTCTCGCCGCCCACGTGCTCGGCCTCGTCTTCACCATCGGCCGCGCCTTGCATGCCTGGCACTTCATCCAGGAAGACGCGCCCGGCTGGCAGCGCGGAGGCGGCTTCGGCCTGTCGTTCCTGGCGCAGGTGGCGCTGCTGATCGGCCTCATCGGCCACGGGCTGTGGATGCTGGCGGGCTGATAGGTGCAACAGGGTCTGCCAGATTGCCTGCCCCGGAGCGAGGCCGGGACAGCACAGGTCATGGCCTTGCGCGGCTTCCCGCCCGAGGCCTCGTCAGTCCTGAACGCACTCGTTGCAGACGGTTTCATTGACGGCGGCGGTGTTCTTGCACGACCAGCCGACGCCGCAATCATCGTTCTTGGTGCACTGGCCACAGAAGGCGAGAGCCGCAGATGACCAGCTGACAACCGGGATCGACGCCAGCAGGCCTATCCCCGCCGCGCGCACGAATATCCCCAGCGCCTGACGGCGTGCCGCCGGATCGACGGTTCTCAACGACGACTTGTGGCCGGCCTTTACAGCGGCCCGGCCGGCGTGAGCGGCAACATGAGCCAGCCAAAGCGCGGTCAGGGCGAGCGCCGCGATCCCCGCAAGGCCAGCCAGCTGCGAACCGGGCCAGGTCAGGACAGCCGCGCCAAACAGAGCCCAGGCGGCAAGCGAAACGGTCAGGGCCTGCCGTATGCACCGGGCACATCGGCCGATCCTGTTTTCGAAGTAGGTCTGGAATACCGAAATCACATTGGTCATGTCTTCCTCCATCCCAATCGGGAGACTCCCGATCGAGCCCCCACGGGACGAAGTGTACGCCTCATCGAGATTTCCCGCAAATTTTAGGGGTTTCTAAAATGGCGCGAGGGACGGCCCTCCCGACATCGTCCGAGAGACCCGGAGTGCGTGACGTTCAGGAGCGTCTAGCCCGCCATCTTGTCCTTGAGGATCAGGGCCGGCATGGTGTCGGTCGCCTCGGCGAGGAAATAGCGGTCGCGGCCGCTCCGCTTGGCGTGGTAGAGCGCTGAGTCGGCGAGCTTGATGGTCTTTTCCAGCGTGTTCTCGTCGCGATGCAGGGCGCAGCCGATGCTGACCGTCAGGTTGAGCTCCCTGCCGGCGATCACCCTGCCTTCCTGGCGCATCAGCGCGCAGAGGTTTTCGGCGGCCGAGACCGCCTCCGAATCGCTGGCGCCGGGCAGGAAGACGCCGAATTCCTCGCCACCCAGCCGGCCGATCAGCGCGTCGGTGGTCAGCGCCTTGCGCAGCACCTCGGCGATCTTCTTGAGCGCCTCGTCGCCGATATCGTGGCCGTGGGTATCGTTGATCGCCTTGAAATGATCGGCGTCGATCATCAGGAAGGCGCCGCCGGATGTCAGCGCATCGCGGGTCTTGCCGAGCAGATAGGCGCGGGTGAGCACGCCGGTGAGCGTGTCATAGCGGACGTAATGGTCGACCTTGTCGATGGTCAGAGTCTGAAGCCGGAACAGGTTGAGCACGACCAGGGCGATGGGTGGGGTGATCAGCAGCGGGATCACCGAGGCCGGGATGATCGCGATCAGAAAGACGGGCAGATATCGCTGGCCATAGATGAAAAAGGGCATCGTGAAGGTGAGAACCGGGATCAGCACCGCGAAGACGGTGACCACCGCCGTGATCCTGTAAACCCGGCCCATGGTCCGGATCTCGAAGAATGTGCTCATGCTCATGGGCCTGGACAACCTGCCGCCTTGGTGTTTTCGCCCGGAACACTAGCAGGCAAGCGCTAAGGAAATCTGAACCGGACCGCGCCCTTTCAGACGCGGTCCGGGCTGCATTTTGGCGGATCAGGACAGCGCGCGCTTGAGTGCCGGGATGCGGGAGAGGACGAGCATGTCCACGACCATCACCACAAGCAGGGTGAGCCCCGCCATCGGGAACGCCATCGAGACCAAGAGCGCGACAAATGTGGCGCCCTGCCAGAGCGGCATGTCGCGCGGCAAGGGCGGCGCCGACAGCCGCAAGCCCCCTGCCCGGCGCTTCCACCACATCACCACGCTGCTTGCGCACAGGAACAGCACCGACAGGCAGACAGCCGTGTTGGCGAGCACGCTCCACAGGCCCATGGTGCCCATGTGCAGCGCGATGCCGACGGCCATGGCCTTGCCGGCGAGCGAATAATCCTCGTAGCGGACGTCGGCGAGGATGTTGCCGGTGTAGCGGTCGACATGGACGGTGCGGTCCGACATCGGATCGGTACTGTCCGTGCTCATCGAGTCCCGGCTGAACGTGTAGACGCCGGTTTCGCCGGCGGGCACGTTCATCTGGTAGCGGCCTTCAAAGCCGATTGCGCGGGCCAGCTTATCCATCGTGTCGAGGCTGACTTCGGTGCCCTCAGGCAGGCCTGCCGCTCCGGCCTGGCTGCCCGATGCCGGCATCGGCGTCTGCTCCAGCGCCCAGGGCACTTCCTTGGGGCCATGGTTCATCGAGGCGTGGGTGTCGTCGGAGAGCGGAACATTGTCCCATTTCTCCGCCGGGAACTGGCTCCAGGCCTGCACCATCTTCTCGCCCCAGACGCCGGCCCAGGACAGGCCGGAGAC
>JAHJUC010000270.1 GCA_018829385.1 Alphaproteobacteria bacterium | reverse complement strand
GGTCACGCTGTGCTCCTTGTGGCCGACATTGATCAACACCGCCCTCGGCGTCGCTTCGGTCGACAAGGACCTGATGAATGTTGGCCGCGTGCTGCAGCTGCCGACCTCTAGAACCATCACCCAGGTGGTGCTGCCGTCGGCTCTGCCGCTGATCTTCACCGGCCTCCGGCTGTCGCTCGGCGTGGGCTGGATGGTGCTGATCGCCGCCGAGATGCTGGCGCAGAACCCCGGCCTTGGAAAATTCGTCTGGGACGAATTCCAGAACGGGTCGTCGCAGTCGCTGGCCAGGATCATGGTCGCGGTGCTGACCATCGGCATCATCGGCTTCATGCTCGACCGGCTGATGTTCGCGCTGCAACGCGCCTTCACCTTCTCGGCCAACCGCTAGGAGGATGCGATGACTATTCTTGAAATCTCCGGCCTGTCGAAATCCTACGGCCAGGATGCCGAACGCACCGAGGTGCTGAGCAACATCAACCTGAAGGTCGCCGAGGGCGAGTTCATCGCCATTGTCGGCTTCTCCGGCTCGGGCAAGACGACGCTGATCTCGCTCTTGGCCGGCCTGATCGAGCCGGATGAGGGCGGGGTGATCTTCAAGGGCACCGAAATCGACGGCCCCGGACCAGAGCGGGGAGTGGTGTTCCAGTCCTACTCGCTGATGCCGTGGATGACGGTTGCCGGAAATGTCGGCCTCGCGGTCGACAGTGTCTTCAGGAAAAAATCCCGTGCCGAACGGGCAGCCATTGTCGACAAGTATATCGGCATGGTCGGGCTGAGCCATGCGCGTGACCGCAAGCCGGCCGAACTGTCAGGCGGCATGCGCCAGCGCGTGGCCGTCGCCCGGGCGCTGGCCATGCAGCCCGAGGTGCTGCTGCTCGATGAGCCGCTTTCGGCGCTCGACGCGCTGACCCGCGCCAAGCTGCAGGATGAATTCGCCGATATCTGCCAGAAGGAGAAGAAGACCATCATCCTCATCACCAATGACGTGGATGAAGCCATCCTTCTCGCCGACCGCATCATCCCGCTCAAGCCAGGTCCGAATGCAACGCTGGGTCCGGATTTCAAGGTCGACATCGCCCGGCCGCGCGATCGTGCGGACATGAACTCGGACGAGGACTTCATCCGGCTTCGTGGCGAGATCACCAGCTACCTGATGGAGGTCGGCGCCGAACGCGGGTCCGAGACGGAGCGCGATATTCCCTTGCCCGACATCGTGCCGATCTCGCTCGGCAGGGAGAAACTTCCCAAAGCCTATGTCGAGGCGTCGACAGCGATCAGGGACAACAGTTTCCTCGAGTTCAGCCAGCTGAAGAAGGTCTATCCGACGCCCAAGGGGCCGCTCACCGTTGTCGATGGCTTCGAGTTGAAGATGAAGAAGGGGGAGTTCACCACCCTGATCGGCCACTCGGGCTGCGGCAAGTCCACGGTGCTGTCGATGGTGGCGGGCCTCAACCCGATCACCGAAGGCGCGATCATCCTCGATGGCAGCCACATCACCCAGGCCGGACCGGACCGGGCGGTGGTGTTCCAGGCGCCCTCGCTGATGCCGTGGCTGACGGCTTACGAGAACGTCGCGCTCGGCGTCGACCGGGTTTATCCGAACGCGAGCAAGGCCGAGCGCAACGACGTGGTAGAGTACTACCTGCAGCGCGTCGGCCTGCTCGACGCCATGCACCGTCCGGCGCTGGACCTTTCGAACGGCATGAAGCAGCGCGTCGGCATCGCCCGGGCGTTTGCGCTGTCGCCGAAGCTGCTGCTGCTCGACGAGCCCTTCGGCATGCTCGACAGCCTGACACGCTGGGAATTGCAGGACGTGCTGATGGATGTGTGGAAGCGCACACAGGTCACCGCCGTCTGCGTCACCCACGATGTCGACGAGGCGATCCTGCTCGCCGACCGGGTGGTAATGATGTCAAACGGGCCCAACGCACGGATCGGCAACGTCATGGACGTGGATCTGGAGCGTCCCCGCTCACGCAAGGCGCTGCTCAACCACCCCGACTACTACGCCTACCGCGAAGAACTTCTCGAGTTCCTCGAAGCCTACGAGGGCGGCGCAAACCCGTCCGAGGAGCAGTTGAAATCCATTTCCCAGAAACGGTCCCTTCGGGTCGCCCGCCAGAAAAGCGTGGCCGCCAGTCTGACCGCAGCGGAGTAGATCCATGACCGGAAAACAAAAACTCGTTGTCATCGGCAATGGCATGGCGCCCGGACGGATGCTTGAGCATCTGTTCGAGAATGCACCCGACGCCTTCGACGTGACCATCTTCAACGCCGAGCCGCGCGTCAATTACGACCGCATCATGCTCTCGCCGGTGCTGTCGGGCGAAAAGAGCTTCGAGGACATCATCATTCACGGCGACGGTTGGTACGTCGACCATGGCGTCATGCTCTACAAGGGTCACAAGGTGGTCGAGATCGACCGGCAGGCCAAGATGGTGAGATCCGAACACGGTGAAGTCGTCGGCTACGACAAGCTGGTGATCGCCACCGGCTCGGCCCCCTTCATCATCCCGGTTCCGGGCCACGATCTGCCCGGTGTTCTCACCTACCGCGATCTCGATGACGTCGACGCCATGCTGCTCGCCGCCCAGTCGCGCGGCAAGGCGGTCGTCATCGGCGGCGGGCTGCTTGGCCTTGAGGCCGCCGCCGGTCTGAATGAACGCGGCATGGATGTCACGGTGATCCACCTGATGCCGAGCCTGATGGAACGCCAGCTTGATCCGGCTGCCGGCTACCTGCTCGAACGGGAGCTCGAAAGCCGCGGCATCAGCATCTTCACCAAGGCGAGCACCAAAAGAATCCTCGGCGACACCCGTGTCGAAGGCATCGAGCTTGAGGACGGAACGGTCATTCCCGCCACCCTTGTGGTGATGGCCGTCGGTATCCGGCCGAACGCCGCACTGGCGAAAGCGGCGGGGCTTTCGGTCAACCGTGGCATCGTCGTCTCCGACCATATGCAGACCAGCGATCCCGACATTTACTCTGTCGGCGAGTGTGTCGAGATCAACGGCAATGTCTACGGCCTGGTGGCGCCGCTCTACCAGATGGCCGAGGTCGCAGCCTCGCATCTTGGCCGCACCGGCCAGAAGCGCTTCGTCGAAACCTCGACGGCAACCAAGCTCAAGGTCACCGGCATCAATCTCTATTCGGTGGGAGACTTCGCCGAAGCCGACGACCGCGAGGAGATCGTGCTGCGCGATGCCACCGCCGGCGTCTACAAACGGCTGGTCCTCAAGGACAACAGGATCATAGGCGTGGTGCTTTACGGCGAAACCGCCGACGGCGCCTGGTTCTTCGATCTCCTCAGGAAACAGACCGATATCTCGGAGATGCGGGAGACGCTGATCTTCGGCCAGGCCTATCAGGGAGGGTCCCCGATGGACCCTATGGCAGCCGTTGCAGCCTTGCCGGATGATGCGGAAATCTGCGGCTGCAACGGCGTATGCAAGGAAAAGATCACGGCAGCCATCACCTCCAAGGGGCTGACCGGGCTCGACGATGTGCGCGCCCATACCAAGGCCTCGGCATCCTGCGGGACCTGCACCGGTCTGGTCGAGCAACTTCTCAGCCTGACCCTTGGCGATGCCTACAATCCCGCGGCGGTGACGCCGATGTGCGGCTGCACCGGGCTGGGTCATGACGACGTGCGCCGCCTGATCAAGGCAAAGCAGCTGAAGACCATCCCGGCGGTGATGCAGGAGCTGCAATGGAAGACCTCCTGCGGCTGCGCCAAATGCCGTCCGGCGCTCAACTATTATCTGGTCTGTGACTGGCCGGATGAATATGCCGATGACTATCAGTCGCGCTTCATCAACGAGCGGGTGCACGCCAACATCCAGAAGGACGGCACCTACTCCGTGGTGCCGCGGATGTGGGGCGGCATGACCTCCTCGGCGGAACTGCGCGCGATTGCCGATGTCGTCGACAAGTTCAACATCCCGGCGGTCAAATGCACCGGCGGCCAGCGCATCGACATGCTCGGGATAAAGAAGGAGGACCTGCCCGCGGTCTGGGCCGACCTCGGCAAGGCCGGCTTCGTCTCGGGCCAGGCCTATGCCAAGGGGCTCAGGACGGTCAAAACCTGCGTCGGCACCGACTGGTGCAGGTTCGGCACCCAGGATTCCACCGGCCTCGGCATCAAGCTCGAAAAGTTCATGTGGGGCTCCTGGACACCGGCGAAGCTGAAGATGGCGGTTTCCGGCTGCCCGCGCAATTGCGCCGAAGCCACCTGCAAGGACATCGGCGTCATCTGCGTCGACAGTGGCTACGAGATCCATTTCGCCGGCGCCGCCGGTCTCGACATCAAGGGCACCGAGATCCTCGGGCATGTGAAGACCGAGGACGAGGTGATGGAGCATGTGGTGGCGCTGGCGCAGATGTACCGCGAGCAGGGCCGTTACCTCGAGCGCATCTACAAATGGGCCAAGCGCATCGGCCTCGACGAGATCCGCCGCCAGATCATGGATGAGCCCCAAAAGCGCAAGGCCTATTACGAGCGCTTCGTCTTCAGCCAGAAATTCGCCCAGGTCGATCCCTGGTCCGAACGCGTCTCGGGCAAGGACAAGCACGAGTTCAACCCGATGGCGACACTGAGCCTGGAGGCGGCGGAATGAACGCGATGACACAGACATGGGTCAGGGTGGGAAGCCTCAACGACATCCCGCGCCGCGGCGC
>JAHJUC010000269.1 GCA_018829385.1 Alphaproteobacteria bacterium | reverse complement strand
TTCGGGCTTTTCATCGCCACCATCCTGATGCTGCCGACCGGGCTCTTGATCGGGCGCTATGCCTACAAGACCATCGTCACCATCCCGAAGACCATTCTGGTGCCGGCGGTGGGCTTCATGACCATCATCGGCACCTTCGCCATCCGCAATTCGATCTCCGATGTCATCATCATGATCGTGCTGGGAACGGTCGGCTGGGTCCTGTCGCGCTTCGGCTTCGCCGCGTCCCCCATCGTGCTGGGGCTGATCCTCGGTCCGATCGCCGAGCAGGGCTTCGTCCAGGCCTGGATCATCGGCGAGGCCACCGGCAATCTCGCGGGCATGTTTTTCGGCCGTCCGATCTCGCTGGCCATCATCGCCTTCACCGTCTTGTCGCTGGTCTATCCGGTGATCCAGGGCAGGCGGGCCAGGAAACTTCTCGAAATGCAGGCGGGGTCCAATGACTGAGACATCATCCAGATCCGGCGGGAAAGACATCGGGACCCTGATCGTGGCGAGCCTGTTCATCGGTCTCGGCCTGATCACGCTGCACGATGTGACGACCTATTCCGACAGCGATTCCGTGGTTTTCCCGACCTTCGTTGCCTATGCCTTGATCTTCTGCTCGGTACTGGTGATCATCGCGTCCTGGCTGAGGCCAAGCCAGGACAACGGCTTTGGCAGCGGCGACTGGTGGCGGAGGCTGCTGCTGGTGGCAACCATGCTGGTTGCCTGCGCCATCATGCCGGTCGGCGGGTTTCTGCCAGCAACGGCAATCGCTTTCGCCGGCGGACTGATCGCCGCGCGCCACGAGGGCTGGGACGCCCGAAGCGCGGTCGTCTTTGCCGCCTCCGGCATCGCTATCATGGCGGGCTTCTACGCCCTGTTCCGCTTTGCGCTGGGTGTGCCGCTGCCGTGATCGACCGAAACAGCGGGCACTCGCCTCACTTCACATACTTGCGCCAGTCGTGCTCTTCCTTGAAGCCGAGCATCTCGCGGATCTTGCGGTTCGAGTAGAGAGCTTCATGCTCGCCCATCTCGCGGGTCAGCGGCACGCCGGGGAAGAAGCGCTCGGCAATCTCGGCCGTCGGCATGTCGACCGAGTTGGTGTCGTTGCCGGCGTTGAAGACCTGGAAGCCGAGACCGTCGGTCTTCAGGCAGCGGTCGACGATCTGTCCGAGGTCGCGCGCGTCGATGTAGCAGAAGATGTTGCGGCGGCGGACGCCCGGATCGGCAAAGAAGCCGGGGAACCGGTCATACTCGTGCGGTTCCATCACGTTGCCGATGCGAAGCGCGTAGATGTCGAAGCCCGAGCGGCGCTGGAAGCTGCGCGCCGTCTGCTCGTTGACGACCTTCGACAGGCCGTAGGAATCCATCGGGTTGACGTCCATGTCCTCTTCGACCGGCAACGACGCCGGGCTGACCTCGCCATCGGCGAAGCAGACGCCATAGGTGGTTTCCGACGAGGCAATGATGATCTTGCGGATACCGAGCTTCACCGCCGCCTCGATGACGTTGTAGGTGCCGACCGTGTTGACGCGGAAGGTCTCGTTGTCGGGACGGATGAGAATCCGCGGCACGGCAGCGAAATGCACCACCGCATCGAATTTCGGAACCCCTGTTCCGGGCTCCAGTTCGTCGAAATTGGCGTAGCTGGTCATGACGTTGAACATCTGGCCGGACTCGGTGATGTCGGCGGTCAGGTTGTCGACGCCGGGATGGTGAAGTGGCGTGAGGTCGACATTGACCACCCTGTGCCCCTGGTCGAGAAGGTAGGGAACCACATGTTTGCCGGCCTTGCCGGATCCTCCGGTGAACAATATGCGCATCGCTGTCTCCTCCATCATTCATGCTTACGTTGCTGCGCGTCAGACGCTGCGTCCCGCCGCGGCCCCGGAAGACCACGCCCATTGAAAATTGTGCCCGCCGAGATGGCCGGTCACGTCCATCACTTCGCCGATGAAGTGCAGACCTGGAACCAGCCGGCTTTCCATGGTCTTCTGGTTTAACTGGTTTGTATCGACCCCGCCAAGGGTAACTTCCGCCGTGCGGTAGCCTTCGGTGCCGCCGGGGACGATCCGGAAATTCCGGATGCCGGCGACGATCTCGTCTATCGCGCTGTTGCTCAGGTCCGCCAGCCGTGGCGGTGTGGTGTCGGCCTCGCTGCCCAGTTGCTGCGCCAGCCGCTTGGGCAGGACTTCGCCCAGGACAGTCCAGATCGATGCCTTCGGCCGGGTGACGCGTTCGGCCTTGATATGGGAGACGAGTTCCGTTCCAGGCGCCAGATCGATCGTGACGGTGTCGCCCTCGCGCCAGTAGGACGAGACCTGCAGCATCGCCGGACCGGAAAGACCACGATGGGTAAACAGCATGGCTTCGTCAAACGCGGCGCCATTGCATGCGGCATGGACATCAAGCGCGACGCCCGACAGGCTGCCCCAGCTTTCGTGCATGTTCGAGGCCCAGGTGAATGGCACCAGCCCGGCCCGGGTTTCGGTCACCGCATGGCCGAACTGCCGGGCCAGATCGTAGCCCAGGCCGGTGGCGCCCATCTTGGGGATGGACTTGCCGCCGGTGGCGACGACCAGCGACCGGGAGTGCCATGTGCCGGCGCTGGTGCGTGTCTCGAAGCCGCCGTCCACCTGCCTGACCTCGATGATCTCGGTCGCCAGTTCCAGCCGGGCCCCGGCCTCGCGCATGTCGCCGGTCAGCATGGCGATGATTTCGCGCGCTGATCCGTCACAAAACAGCTGCCCCAGCGTCTTTTCATGGAAAGCTATGCCGCCGGCCTTCACCCGGTCGATGAAATCGTGCTGGGTGAAGGATTTCAGCGCCGAGATGGCAAAGTGAGGGTTGTTCGAAATGAAATTCTTCGGCCCGCAGTGCAGATTGGTGAAATTGCAGCGTCCGCCGCCAGAAATGCGGATCTTCTCCCCCGGCGCCTTGGCATGGTCGATCACCACGACCGAACGGCCGCGTCGCCCGGCTTCGACGGCGCACATCATCCCCGCAGCACCCGCGCCCAGAACGACGACATCCGTTTTGGTGATGGCTGGCATACGGTCTCCGGATAAAGGGCCGCCGGTTTGAGCGGGCCGCCTCGGTTGAGAGCGAAGCCATTAGCAGACCGGACGCCCGCAACAAACCCCGGACCGTCAACTTCCCCTTAGGCCAGGCAATTGCCAGCGGCGCATCGGCGAGGGTAGGAAGGCTAAAGCGTCCACCGGATATGACCATGGCCATCTGTTCCTTCGATCTCGATCCCGTTTCCATCAGTATCGATCTCAGTGTCGGCCATATCGCCGGATTGACGATCCGTGAGGGAGGCCGGACTCTTTCTCCGCTGCACCGTGCGCCATGGGTCGATGATCCGGCAGCCGAGTTTCCGGACGGGACCGCTCCCAACGTCCAGCGCCTGTCGGCCGATTTTCTCTGTGCGCCGTTCGGCCGCAACGACATCGAGCCGGCGCCCTCGCATGGATGGTCGGCCAACAGCGCCTGGGACCACATCGAAACCACTGGAGGGGAGGACCGGCTGACGGCGGTGTTCCGGCTGCAAAAAACAGTCATGGGGGCAGCCGTTGAAAAACGGATCAGCCTGATCGCCGGGCATCCCTTCGTCTATCAGGAACATAGTTTCTCGGGTGGCGCCGGCGCGGTCTCTGCCGCCCATCATGTCATGGTGCACATGGCCGATGGCGGCGATCTGGCGGTCTCGCCCAAAGAGAGCGCCCAGACTCCGCCCGAGGCCCTGGAAACCGATCCGTCGCGGGGCCGCTCCATCCTTGCCTATCCGGCGACGACT
>JAHJUC010000268.1 GCA_018829385.1 Alphaproteobacteria bacterium | reverse complement strand
CGTCATGGCCGTGTTTCCTTGTGGTTTCCGCTTGTCGAGATTTTCATGATGTCACTCACGGATAATTCTCGTTGCGAAAAGCGGCAGTCGCCACCATCAGGTAGTCGCGCGGCATTTCGCCATCCTTGCGGATATTGGTGATGAAGGGCCTGACCAGGTCGGTCATCACTTCCCAGCGATAATAGGCGCGAACAATATTGATGCTTTTCGGTCCGCCGGGTTTGTAATCGAAACTGGAGGGGTCAAGATCGGAGAACTGATCGCCGCTCACCTTGGGGATGTAGTTCGGAATGGCCGCGAAGCTCGCAAACTCCCGGACATCAAGATACAGCTTCTGATCGTCCGGATTTTCCTCGGCCGCACACTGGATCATCAGGCTGATTTCGGCACAGAACTTCGTGCGGAACTCTTCCTCGCTCAGATTCTTGATCTGGCCGGTGCGGACCTGCCGCGCCATCGTGTCGACCGCGTTTTCCAGCAGCTGTTCGCCGGCAAAGGCAATAAAGGCTTCGATCGTTGCGAAGATCAGGAGAAAAAACGGAAAGGCCAGCAATGCGAATTCGATGGCGGCGGTTCCGTCGCTTGACTTGCGGAAACGGGCGAAAAGGCGCCGCGCTCGCCGTGGCGGCCTTCGCGTGGTGCTTGTTTGATCGTCGACATACATCGTCGGACTCCCGGACATTCGTTTCCTGGGGTCGAGGCTAGATCAAACTGGTTGAATATTGGTAACGCGGCGCGTGGGAAGCTGTCTGAATGGTAAACGGGTCCCTAACCGCCGGTTTGTCCGGCCCTGGATCAGGGGACTGTCAGGGATTTGTTGCGACCGTTGGCACGTGTTCTTCGCAAGCCGGCGTACAGGAATAGACCGACCGGGAGGTCTGCTTGAACACCCGCAGCGTGTTGGCTTCGTCCACAGAAACCAGAATGCGCTCATCGACGATCGCATCGCCGGCCTGGTCGAGGATGACCAGATTCGTGGTGCCGTAGGATTTGCCGGTCAGGACGATGGTCTGCGGATCGGAGACAGCCACATCCGCGACATTGGCATTTCCGATGATGACCTTGCTGACAGCGCGGTCAAGCTTGAGAATACGGGCATGATCCATGAATACGCGGATGTAATCCTCCGAGGCGCCGGCCGGGAGTGAGGTCATCACTGCCAGGGCCGTGCCGCACACGATGGTTGCAAGCCGGCGATGCGCAGGGGTGGAGTGGGTCATGCCGTTTCCTCGGAATTTCGGATATCTCCCCTAAAATCGCCGGGATTGGTGAACGAAGGCTTAAAGCCGGCGGATCGGGGCAAATTCTTTGCTGCTGTTCCGTTCCGCGGGCTCGGGCGCGCCTCGGCCGGCCGGTTCCGCCTATCCGAGTCACTTTATTATATACGCAGGTTTGCACATGCGGGTCGCCGTCGGCATCGGGCCTTTATGCTGGCTGACATGCCGTGGCCGCAGCCCCGCGGTGACAGGCCGATGATCGGGATGGCAAGCGAAACCTTAGCACGTTGTTTACCATGCGTGCCGCTTTGGTCGTGAAAGCTTTTGCTAACCTTGTTCGTTAAGCGGTTTGAAAACCCCCTCTCCTATGATCGTCACATCCGACCAACCGAAGCAGCTGGCGGAGTGCTGAAAACACTAGTGGATGAAGGAACAAACCCATGAAGAATCTTTTCGATCGTTTCGTCAAAGACGAATCCGGCGCCACTGCAATCGAGTATGGCCTCATCGCGGCCCTGATTTCGGTCGCACTGATCACCGGCGCCACCACGCTCGGCAACACGCTCAACACGCAGTTCCAGAGCCTGTCGACCAAGATGAACACTGCAAACGGCATGCACTGATAAGCGCAGACTTTCGCGCTGTGTGAAAGCTAAAAAAGCCGCCTTTCGGGGCGGCTTTTTGTTTGGTGTTGCAGTTTTTTAAGGTCTGCCGGTTACTGTCCTGTCCAACCCGGGAGTGAATTGATGGTCGAGGCCTCGATATTTGTGATCCTGCCGCTCTGCCTGGCGATGGCGGCGTTTACGGACATTCTGACGATGAAGATCCCCAACCGGGTGTCTGTCGTCCTGGCCCTGTCATTCTTTGCGGTCGCGCCGTTCAGCGGCATGGATCTGGTCACCTTCGGCTGGTCTGTTGCAGCCGCATTGGCTGTGTTTTCCGGGTGCTTTGCGCTGTTTGCCCTCAACGTGATGGGCGGCGGCGATGCCAAGATCCTCAGTGCCGCGGCGCTCTGGTACGGCTTCAAT
>JAHJUC010000267.1 GCA_018829385.1 Alphaproteobacteria bacterium | reverse complement strand
GGTGACCTTCGTGTCCAACAGCTATTTCCGGATCGAGACCGATCCGCTGGTGGAGCGCGAGATCGTGCCGGGCAATTTCGACGCCGCCGACGATCGCATCGTCGAGCACGTGACCAGGCGGGCCGTGGTGGTGACCGCCGACATCCTGCTGGCCGAGCGCTGCCTGAAGGCCGAGGCGGCGGCGGTGATGAGCCATACCGGCAAGCCCTTCACACATGATTCGATCGGCATGGCGGTGGCGACGCGGTCGATCATGGCGGACCTGAGAGCCGGCGGCGCGCAGGTGGGCGGCCCGGCGCCGTTTTCGCGCCAGGACCGGTCGCGCTTTCTCTCGGCGCTGGACCTGGCCCTGGTCCGGTTGAAGCGGCACGGCTGAGCGATCGCGTCGGCCCGGTCATTTTCGCCACATACAAGGCAATCGGCCCGGTTTTCCATTTCTTCTGGACAATCGCCGCCGCCCGCGCTCAATTGAGGCGATCAAGCTTACCGGGGGATATCTCTCATGGCCTATGTGGACATGCTCAAGACATTTGTGCGCGTTTACGAACTGGGCAGCATGTCGGCAGCAGCACGCGACCTGCGGGTGTCGGCGGCGGTGTCCTCGAGCCGCATATCGGACCTGGAAAAGAGCCTCGGCGTGCGGCTGTTCAACCGCACCACCCGCAGCCTGCGCGCCACCGCGCACGGAGAGTTGTTCTACAAGGGTGCCATCAAGATCCTCGATACGATCCGCGAGGTCGAGGGCGGCATCGCCGAGATTACCGCCCAGCCGAAAGGGACGCTGTTCATCTCCGCGCCGCTGGCGCTCGGCAAGAAGCTGGTGGCGCCGCTGATCCCGGCCTTCAAGGCAGAGTATCCCGACATAAATGTCCGGCTGAGATTGTCCGACCGCAAGGTGGACATTGCCCAGGAAGGCCTCGACGCAGCCTTCGTGCTCGGGCCCTTGCCCGATTCGGATCTGAGGGTGCGGGCGATCCACGAGTTCGAGCGCGTGCTGGTCGCCTCGCCCGGCTACATCAAGAAGCAGGGCATGCCCGACAGCGGCGACGAAATCATGTCGAACAAGCACAAGTGCCTGCTTTTGCGCTACCCCGGCGCGACGGAGTTCTACTGGAACCTGATGGTCGACGGCGAAGTCCGCGCCTTCCATCCCGAAGGGTCGCTCGAAAGCGATGACGGCGACGTGTTGACGGCGTGGGCGCTTGCGGGTTGCGGCATCGCCAGCAAGACCCGCTACGATGTCGCCGCGGAGCTGGACGCAGGCCGCCTGGTGGAAGTGGCAAGGTCGACGCCCCCGACGCCACAGCCGTTCTCCTGCCTTTATCCGCACAAGCGGCTGCAGGATCCGAAGGTCAAGCTGTTCATCGACCATGTCATCAAGGGGATCCGCGTCGAGATAGACCGGGCCGCGGCTTTAACATCTTCAGGAAAAATTTGAAACCGAACTGCATTTTCTTTGCATACTATAGGCATTGAAATCCGGTTCCGGCGAACCGGACGTATTCGTCCAGGAGACACATGATGAGTGAGCACATGCCGGCGCAGCTTCCGGGGTTCGCGCGCAATTCGGTCAACCTCGCATCGGCGGGCCTTGGCGCGAAAGGCATCCATGTCACCGACGAATTCTTTGCACCGCTCGAACGCATGCTGAGCGATCAGCCCGCCGTGTTCATCGCCGACAAGTATGACGACAACGGCAAGTGGATGGATGGCTGGGAAAGCCGCCGCAAGCGGGTTCTCGGCCACGACTTCGCCGTCATCCGGCTGGCAGTTGCCGGACGCATCGACGGCTTCGATGTCGACACCTCGCATTTCACCGGCAACTACCCGCCCGCGGCCCGCATCGAGGCCTGCAATGTCGCCGGCGATCCGGATGACAGCACCGAGTGGACCGAAGTGCTCGGCACCTCTCCGCTGGGACCGAGCGCGCATCATTATCTCGCGTCGACCTCGTCAGAGATCTTCACTCACGTGCGACTCCACATCTATCCCGATGGCGGCGTGGCGCGGCTCAGGGTCTTCGGACAGCCCTTCCTCGACCGGTCGCGGGTGGGGACCGGAAAGATCGAATTGTCGTCCGCGCTCAATGGCGGGCGGATCGTCGGTTTTTCGGACGCGCATTACGGCTCCTATCACCGGCTGCTGGCGCCGGGGCGCGGCGAGAACATGGGCGACGGCTGGGAGACCAGCCGCCGGCGGGTTCCAGGCAATGAATGGATCGTGATCGCGCTGGGGGCGCGGGGCGTTCTGTCCGGCGCGATTGTCGACACCGCCTATTTCAAGGGCAATTTTCCCGACATGTGCTCGATCCAGGCCGCTGACATGAGCGAGTTCGGCACCGATGCGGGCGATGCGATCATCACCGCGTCGATGTTCTGGCCGGAACTGATCGGGCAGCAGAAGCTCTCGGCGGACCATGTGCACGACCTGTCGGCGCATATTCGCGACATCGGCCCGGTTACGCATGTGCGGCTCAACATTTTCCCCGATGGCGGGGTCAGCCGGCTGAAACTGACGGGGAGTCTCGCCTGATCAAGACGGAACCGGACAGATGGCACGGGTCTTGAGTTTCTAAGGCACTGATCGGGACGATGGCCTGAGCGCGGGGGGCGCGACCGGGTCATTTGGAGGTCGACAGTGACTGGCTTTTCAGCCGGTTCGCAGCAAGTGGGGGCGGCGGACCGGTATGACGAACGCCCCTGAGGGAGAAGGACAGCCAATGGCCGACACATCGCTTGGAACCGCGGAGCAACTGCGGGATCCCAATTACACACCACCGCTTGCCAAAGCCGTTCCGCTGGGGATCCAGCACGTGCTGGCAATGTTCGTGTCCAACGTCACGCCGGCCATCATCGTTGCCGGCGCCGCCGGCATCGGCTTCGGCTCGGACCAGGGCGCGCTCGGCTTTCCGGACATGACCTACATGATCCAGATGTCGATGCTGTTCGCCGGCATCGCGACGCTGTTCCAGACGATCGGCATGGGTCCCGTCGGCGCCCGGCTGCCGATCGTCCAGGGCACCAGCTTCGCCTTCGTTCCGGTGATGATCCCGGCGGTGGCGGGTCTCGGCACCGCCGGGCTCGCCGGGCTGATGACCGGGGTGATGATCGGCGGCGTGTTTCACTTCTGCCTCGGCTTCTTCGTCGGGCGCATCCGCTACGCCCTGCCGCCGCTGGTGACCGGGCTGATCGTGCTGATGATCGGCCTGGCGCTGGTCAAGGTCGGCGTCCAATATGCCGCCGGCGGCGTGCCGCTGATGGGCAAGCCCGAATTCGGCAGCCTGGCCATGTGGATCCCGGCGCTGGTGGTGATCGTCGTCACCCTGGCAATCAAGTTCTTCACGCGCGGCTTCGCAGCCGTGGCGGCCGTGCTGATCGGCATCATCGCCGGCTACATCGTGGCGCTGCTGATGGGCCAGGTGAACTTCGCAAGCCTGGCGCGCGCCAGCTATTTCGCACCGCCGATCCCGTTCAAGTGGGGCTTCGAGTTCAACTTCGCCATCGTTCTGGGCATGTGCTTCATGGCCATCGTCTCGGCAATCGAAACCGTGGGCGACACCAGCGGCATCACCAAGGGCGGCGCCGGGCGTGAAGCCACCGACAAGGAAATCGAGGGCGCAACCTTCGCCGACGGTCTCGGCACCGCCGTCGCCGGCGTCTTCGGCGGCCTGCCAAACACCTCGTTCTCGCAGAATGTCGGCCTGGTCGCCATGACCGGCGTGATGAGCCGTCACGTGGTCACCATCGGCGCGATCTTCCTGATCGCCGCAGGCTTCATCCCGAAGGTGGGTGCGATCATCAACACCGTGCCGATCAACGTGCTCGGCGGCGGCGTCATCGTAATGTTCGGCATGGTCTGCGCAGCGGGCGTCAACATGCTGTCGGATGTCAACTGGAACCGCCGCAACATGGTGATCTTCGCAACCGCGCTGTCGATCAGCCTCGGGCTGCAGCTGGTGCCGGAAGCCCTGCAGCATCTGGGCAAGACCGCCCAGATCCTCTTGACCAGCGGCCTGCTGCCGGCAGCCCTGATCGCCATCGTGCTCAACCTTGCACTGCCTGAAGAGCTCGACGACTGAAGTCAGCTCAAGCCTGGATGACAACAAGCCCCCGGTTCATCGCCGGGGGCTTTCTTTGTGAACCGGTTGTCCGGGCTGAGCGTCTGCGCAGCCTGCCGGTGACCTCAGGTGGCGATCTGCGCCGCCAGGCGAATGGCCGAAATGTTCTTGGCCCAGTCGTCCTCGCCCGCACCGTTGAACACCGCCGAGCCTGCGACCAGGACATCGGCGCCGGCAGCGGTGACCAGCGGCGCTGTCGCCGGGGTGACGCCGCCGTCGATCTCAATATGGATCGGACGGTCGCCGATCATCTTCTTGACCCCCGCCACCTTGTCGACCACCGACGGGATGAAGGCCTGGCCGCCGAAGCCCGGATTAACGGTCATCAGCAGGATCAGGTCGAGCCGGTCGAGCACATATTCGATGACGCTTTCGGGCGTCGACGGATTGAGCGAAACACCGGCCTTCTTGCCGAGCGCACGGATCGCCTGCAGCGATCGGTCAAGATGTTTCGTGGCTTCCGCATGCACCGTGATGATGTCGCAACCTGCCTCGGCGAAGGCCTCGAGATAGGGATCACAGGGCTCGATCATCAGATGGCAATCGAACACCGCCGTGGTGCGCGGGCGCACCGCCTTGATGATGCCGGGGCCGAAAGTGATGTTGGGGACGAAGTGGCCATCCATCACATCGAGATGGATCCAATCGGCGCCGGCGCGCATGACGCCTTCGATGTCGTCGCCGAGGCGGGAGAAGTCCGCCGACAGGATGGACGGGGCGATCAGGATCGGCTTGGACACTGTGGGCTTGGACATGGCGTTTACCTCGGATTCGGAGCGGCCGTGCCTCGTGGCCCCGGCCCGTTGGACAGCGGTTTGCCCGATCAATCGCGTCAAGGTCAAGACGGCTTTTGGATCAAGCCTGTGCAAAGCCCTGCGACCTCTTGCCCGAATCATGCCGCAACGGGCAGGTTTGCGAGGCACACACAGGAGCCCTTGATGTCCAGACCACCGATCAGCCATTCCATCGTCTTCACCTACACGAGCGATCTCGAGCGCGGCTCGCGCTTCCTGCGCGAGGTGATGGAACTGGATTTCGTCGTCGACCAGGGCGCCTGCCACATCTACCGGCTGACACCCTTGAGCTATATCGGCGTGTGCAATCTTCCCGACCGTCCGCAGGGTACGGCGGGCGTGACGCTGACCATCGTGTCGCCCGATGTCGACGGCTGGCGCGATTTCCTCGAAGCCAAGGGTGTGAAATACGTCAGCGGTCCCGAACACAGCGAGGAATTCGGCGTCTACTCGTCGCTGTTTCATTCGCCCGACGGCTACCGGGTCGAGATCCAGAGTTTCGACGATCCCGACTGGGACAAGGGGAGCATCGGGGGGAGTATCGGGGGCAGCATCGGCTGACGCCGCCCCTTGCTTCCGATCAGTACCGGATCGGCTCGCGGGTCATTTCCAGGTGCAGCACCTTGCCGCTCCACGGGTTGGCCTCGCAGACCGCCTCGTTGAGCTCGACGCCCAGTCCCGGCTCGTCCGAGGGAATGACGAAACCGTCTTCCCACGCGATCTTCTTCGTAAGCACCTCGGCGTGGAATCCGTCCCAGGTCTTGATCGATTCGAGCACCAGGAAATTGGGCAGGGTTGCGGCCAGCTGGATGTTGGCGGCGGCGACCAGCGGGCCGCAGTAGCAGTGCGGCGCGATCTGGATGCCGAAGGCCTCGGCCATGCCGGCGATCTTTTTGGTTTCGAGCAGACCGCCTGACCGTCCCAGATTGGGCTGCAGGATCGCCGCGGCCCGGGTTTCGATGACGCGGGCGAATTCGTGCTTGGTGACCAGCCGTTCGCCGGTGGCGACCGGGATCGATGTGGCGCGTGCGACTTCGGCCATGGCGCCCAGCTGATCGGGCGGCACCGGTTCCTCGAACCACAGGGGATCTGCCGCCTCGATGGCGCGGGCCATGCGGATGGCGCCAGCGGCGGTGAACTGGCCGTGGGTGCCGAACAGGATATCGGCGCGGGTGCCGACCGCCTCGCGCACCGCCCTGACCATGCGGGCGGAGAGATCGATGTCGGCGAGAAGCGGCTGATGCCCGCCCTGCACCCGGTAGGGACCGGCGGGATCGAACTTGACCGCGGTGAAGCCCTGCCTGACCGCCGCGAGCGCCGCGGAAGCCGCCATTTCGGGATCATTGTAGACGTTCTTCGGGCTGTCCGTCTCCGACGGGTAGACGCTGCCGGTCTCGGGATAGAGATAGGTGTAGGAGCGCAGGCCCTCGTGCACCCGGCCGCCGAGCAGCTTGTGCACCGGCTGGCCCGCCTCCTTGCCGATGATGTCCCAGCAGGCCATTTCCAAGGCCGAGCAGCAGGCCATCATGGTCATGTCCGGACGCTGCGAGAAGCCGGAGGAATAGCACAGCCGGAAGAAGTTCTCGATGTCGTGCGGATCGCGGCCGACCAGGTAACGCGCGGCGACATCTTCCATGAGCTTCGCCGTCAGATGCGGATCGAAGGCCGCGTCATAGGCCTCGCCATAGCCGACGACGCCGCCGTCGGTGACCAGCTTGACGAACAGGAAATAGCGGCCGCCGGTCTGTGGCGGCGGGTTGGCCACTACAAAGGTTTTGACATCCTTGATCTTCATGGCGCGCTCCCTGCATCCAGTCTCTTCGCGCGCAATCGATCAGGTATCGACGGCAAAATCCAGCCCCACTTGCGACATCACAATCGAACGGTCCCGACGGGCCGGACCGCAACTCGCAATGAAGTTAGATCCGCTTGAGGAAGCCGTCCGACGATGCGGTGATCATCAGCTTGGCCTCCATCATTTGATCGATCTCGAACTTCAGCGGCTTGCCGTCGGCACCGGTGCGGTTGGCGCTGTCCTGATCGGCGAGATAGGCATGGACGGCCGTCTTCGGATTGTCGCCCTTGCCCCACGGCCGGTCGGCGCACATGTCGGCGGGCAGGTCCTCGACGCCGCTGTCCCAGACCACGCAATAGGACCCCTTGGAGACCAGCGGCGCATAGGCGTGAAGTTCGGCCAGCACATGGTCATGGGTGTGGTTGGAATCGAGAAACAGCATCACCCGGTCATAGTCCTTGGCGATGGCATGAACCTGGTCGACGATCGCCTTGTCGATCGCCGAGCCCTCGATCATCTCGATCTTGTGTTTGAGCGGATGCGCCAGGATGCCGGCGCGGTTGTGGGGGCGGATGTCGATATCGATGCCGACGACCTTGCGGCGGCTCGCCATCGGATCGAGCACCGTGCCAGCTGTGACCGCGTCACAATAATCCAGCATCGCCAGCATCGAGGCGCTCATCACGAGAGAGCCGCCTTGGGCGATGGCGGTCTCGATGATCAGGTCGGGCCGGTGGTTCCAGATCAGTTCCTGGTAGGCGTAGGTGTCCTGCGGAACCTGGATGATCGGGCGGCCGAGCCAGCT
>JAHJUC010000266.1 GCA_018829385.1 Alphaproteobacteria bacterium | reverse complement strand
GCATTGCCGTCGGCGCCGGCGGCGGGCGGGCCGAAACTTATCCGCGACAGCAACGGAGCCCGGGCGGAAATGCTCATCCTGGCGATCATCGTCAGCGCCGTGGAAACCGAAACCGCGTCGGACTTCAGCACATGGACATTGACGGCGTCCGATCCCGCATAGGGATAGGCCGATCCGGCCATCGCCGCCAGTTCAGGCAAACGGGCCACCCGCGCCAGTGCCGGAACCCGGATTTCGGTGGTGTCGAGAAGGATGAACCGCGGCACGGACTCGTCGCGCTCGGCGAAAACGCAGCGGTCGTCGGCCGGGCGCTCCAGCTCGGCCAGCAGTTCGATCTGGTTGCGTCCGGGGCGGAACGCCCTCAGCGGCAATTCCAGCCTGCGGCCGGAAAACACCTGGCCGTCTGTATCGCGCATCGGCAGGCTCTTGACGATCTGGTCGTTGACCCGGACCAGGAGCTGTGATGTCGGCTTGAGGCCAGGCGAGCTTGCTGCGTGCAGCGCCAGGTCGAGCGTGGCGTATTCGGCCGGATAGAAATCGGCGGGCATGATCATGTCAAACCGGGTCCGGAACAGGCGGCCGCTGAACGGCGCGGGCACGTAACCGGTATCGGCGAGCGTATAGGCGGTGGAAGCTTCGGCGCGGATCTCTCCGGTGCGCCTGGCCCGGATGCCGCTGTCGAGCACCGGCTTGAGCGGCCCCTCAATGGCGTTCAGCAGCATGCCGGGGATCTCGCTTCCACTGGCTGAACGCAGCACCACCTTGCGGCGGGCGGGATCGTCGCCGGAGATGACCGAAAGCCCGTAAGGTGTATCGCCGCGGATGGCCTGGAGTGATGACTGATCGTCGTCGCTGGCGACCATCACATCGATGCCCGGTCCCGTGCCGGGAGTTTCCGCAACAGTCACCGAAACATCGTCGCGGTTGAGGGCCAGCGCCAGCGTCTCGATCATCGGCGCCGCCCGGTTCAAGGCCGCCTCGCCCGACGCTTTCGGCAGCACCAGCCGCAGATCGGTCAGTCCCCGGTCGTTGCGTCCCACGGTGCGCAGGCTGGCGAACCCGCCGGAGCCGACCGCCGAACGGGGGCGAAAGCCCGACGCCTGCTCGTCGAATTCGGTCCAGAGTTCGTAGGTCGCTTCCATCGAGCAATCGACCCGGTGGCGCTGCACGGCGCGCAAGCGGACATCATTGACCCCGGCGCGCAGCACGGCGGGCGGTACGGCAATGGAGCGGGCGTCGAACCCGGACGGAGAGCGGACCGGGAACTCGCCGACCGGCGAGCCGTTGACCATGACGGAGACCAGCGAGTTTTCCGGCATCACCGAAACCGCGTTGCGGTAGGCAAGCACAAGGTCGCCGCCGGCGGCGATGGTTTCAGCATCGAGCACGAAGGTGAGGTTGATGACATCATCTTCGCCTTCAAGCCGGAGAGCGGATCGCGGCTGCTCGAAAGCGGTCAGGCCGGCATCTCTGCCCGCGGCGACCGCTGCGGCATTGGCTGGCCGGGTCGACAGGATGGTGCTCTGGCCGAGGCCCCGCAACGAGACCGACGGGGCGGCGACCGGCGGTTCCGAGAGCAGGCTCTGGGCCATGGCGACGGGGGCAGCGGACGTCCCGAGGAGGACAGCCGCCGCAAGCGACGAGAACAGCTTATGCATGTGACCGGACTCCCCCGACCGCCACAGGGATCTGCGAGGTCTTGCCCGGGATACGGGCATTGTTGTTGGTGACGGTGATCGGCGCATCATCGAAGGACGCGACCTTCCCGGAGCGGCCAAATCCCAGGAGATAACCCATTGCCCTGAAGGATTCGACGATGCTCCAGCGGGCAAAACGCACGGTCCCGCTCAGGATATCGATACGCACCTGACGCCGGGTGATGCGGTCCTGCAGCGGCTTCTGATCGGAGTACATGATTTCGGCGATGGCCATGAAGGTCTGCGGCATGCGTTCGGGGAAGGCAAAGCCGAACACGTTGGCGCCCTCGAGCTCGCGAACCGAACGGATGATGACGGGGAAGGACACCGGACGCCCGGCCCGGCGGACCTCGATCTCGCCGGCCCAGCCGGACTCTGGATCGATGTCGGGTTCATGCTCGGGGAACTGGACCGAGACGCCGCCGCTCGAGGCGTCGCACAGGATCACGTCCCAGGTGCGGCCGCCCTGGCGCAACAGGCCGTGGCGGCGGATCGGAAGACGCTGGTTGCGGCGCAGCTCCCGGCGTTCGGCGACCACGCCCAGGCCGGCGCCGGCCAAGAGCAGGTTGAGGAAATTCCAGATCGCCACGATCATCAGCAGGTCGGAGGCAACCGGCTCGGTCGCCAGCCGCCACATCGAATAGACCGCCGCGGCGAGCAGCACGAAGAACATGACGAAATAGGGAATAGCGATCGGCGACAGGCCGTTGCTGTCCAGTGTCTGTCCCTTGGCGGTCACATTGAAGGTGGGTTTGCGCGGATTGCGGATCACGCTGACAATCGAGCCGACGAGCATGACCGACTGGACATATTCGTAGAGTTCGGACACCCACGGCCAGCGGACCTTGCCATAGAGATAGCTCTGCATGGCAAAGGAGGCGATCAGGTAGGTGAGCGCATAGGCACCGAATTCCTGGATGTTGGCCTGGTAGATCTCCAGCGAAAAGAAGATGTAGAGCAGCGGCGAGAGCATGAAGGCCAGCCGCGACAGGGGAAACAGCCAGAACAGGTTGATGCCCGCGTAGCAGATGCGCTGACCGACAGTGAGCCCCTTGGCCAGGAACGGCCGGTTTAGAATGAGGATCTGCAGCATGCCCTGGCACCAGCGCGCGCGCTGGCCGATGAAGGCAACGAAGGTCTCGGGCTGCAGGCCGGCGATCAGCGGCTTGTCGACATAAAGCGAGTGCCAGCCCCTGGCGTGAAGGCTCAGCGCGGTTTCGCAATCCTCGGTGATCGACTGGCCGGAGAAGCCGCCTGTGGTCTCGAGCGCCTTGCGGCGCAGCACCGCGGCGGAGCCGCAGAAGAAGGAGGCGTTCCACTTGTCGAGACCGCGCTGCAGCACCGAGTAGAACATCTCGTTCTCGGACGGCATCGAGCCGAAGGTGCGAAGGTTCTTCTCGAGCGGATCGGGATTGAGGAAATAGTGCGGGGTCTGCACCAGGAAGAGCTTCGGATCCTCCCGGAAGAAGCTGACGGTCTCCTTGAGGAACTCGCGCACCGGCGCATGATCGGCATCGAACACGACAACCAGGTCGGCCCTGGACACGCGCAATCCGTCGTTGAGATTTCCGGCCTTGGCGTGATCGTTCTTCTTGCGCGCGTGGTAGTTCACGCCCATCGCCTTGCACAGCGCCTTGAGCTGCTCGTGACGGCGGGTGGCGGCAAGCGCCTGGGCCGGATCCTTGTGCGTCCGCTTGGCGTCGGTGCCGCCATCGTCAAGCAGCCAGATCGTCAGCTTGTCGCGCGGATAGATCATCGACTTGGCGGCAGCGAGCGTCGCGGCGAGCAGTTCCGGGTCTTCATTGTAGGTGGGGATCAGCACATCGACGGTCGGCAGCTCTTCCAGCGAGCGAACCTTGGGAGCAACGCGCTTGAGCGGATCGGCGAGCATGAAGAAGCTTATTGCCAGCATCAGCAGGCAGTACATTTCCGCGATGTAAAGGAGCAGTCCGGGGATGAAATCCAGCGGATCGGAGATCGACGGCAAAGTCTCCGTCGTGCGCCAGAACGCATAGCGCAGCGCCAGCACGGCACAGAACACGAAAGTGATGAAACGGAACACCGTGTTTTCCGGCCTTGTCATGCCGAAGAACATCACGCCCAGCGCTGCAAGGCTCAGAACCAGCTGCGCCTGTAGGCTGAGGGGCAACCACAACAAGGTCAGCCCAAGAAAGCCGGCAGCCAGCGCCGGCCATTTAGTGCACATCATGTGCATGAGTACCCCACATTTTTTATCGCACCTCCATGTCATACGGAGGCCGTCCAGGAACGGGACGTAACTAGGGGTCAACTGGTTTACAGCTTCCTAATACACCAGTTTGAATGAAGAATTCCAAAACGATGGTTAATCAGTGGTTTAAGCACCTGCGCTGGATGGAGGAAAGGTCGATCTCCGCCCGGTGCCGCTTTGCCCGGAGCAGGTTTTCCGGCCGTGAAAGACCATTGGTCCAACGCCGATTTTCACCATTCCGGTGCGCGCACACCTTGATGAATGAATATTCATTCACTATAGTATTGCCAAACGGGCAAGAGGGAAATCCGGCGACCGCGTACCAGCGTACAAAGTTGCATTCCGACCGGCTCAAGTACCAGCGCCAGATTTGTTCAAGGATAGCACCATCGATACCGCCGCACACAGCAACGCCAGCCAGCGCGCGCTGGACATTCTCGACCAGGTCAAATCCGTGTTCGCCCTGAACGGCTTCGACGGCACGTCGATGCAGGACCTTGCCCGGGCGACGCAGATGAGCGTCGGCAATTTCTACCGGTATTTCCCCTCCAAGGACGCGATCATCACCGCACTTGTCAAACGAGACCTCGAGGAGATCGAGGCGGTGTTCGACGCCGTTCAGAACGCGCCCGATCCCGGTGCCATGTTCATGACCATCCTCAGGGAGCGGATCGAAACCCTGCCGTTCGAGGACGCCGCTCTGTGGAGCGAGGTCCAGGCGGCGTCCTACCGCTCTCCCGAAATCGCGACGCTGATGCGCACGATGGACGACACGGTGCGCTGCAACGTGGTCAAGGCGCTGGCGCGGATCCATGGCGATGACAGCGCCGATGCGCTGAAGCTCTACGAAACACGGGCGCACCTGATGATGCTGCTTATCCATGGTTTCGCGCAACGCAAGTATTGCGCCCGCGAAGCCATCAATCCCGACCAGTCGGCAGCACTCGGAGAGCTTGTGCTCACCACGCTGCACGACGCGATTTTCGCTCCCCCGACAACTCCCGCCGAATGACCGGATCTGATATGCGCCCTGTTCCCAGTCTTTTCTTCTCACTACCCCTGCTCGCGCTCATGGCCTTTCCGGCCGGAGCAGTCGACGCCGAGAAAGCGCCTGCAACGGGCGCGCTGCCGCCCGCCATCATCGCCGTGAGGGCGATCGAAGCCCCGATCACCGACCGCATCCTGTCCAACGGCACCATCGCGGCGGTCGAGGAAGTTCTGGTCGCACCGCAGGTCGAAGGCCTGGCGATTGAAAGTCTTGAGGCCGATGTCGGCGACCGTGTCGAGGCGGGGTCGGTGCTGGCGACGCTGTCCAGTGACCAGCTGATCCTGCAGCGCAGCCAGTACGAGGCAAACCGCGCCAAGGCGCTTGCCGCCATAGCCCAGCTCGAGGCGCAACTGGCCGAAGTCCAGTCGAATGCCGCCGAGACGGTGAAGACGAGCAATCGCGCCAGGACGCTTGCCGAGCAGGGTACCTATTCGACCGTGCAGGCCGAACAGGCCGAAGCCCAGGCCACGGCGGCACTTGCACGGGTCCGCTCGGTCGAGGAATCGATCAAGGTGGCGCAGGCCGACATCGCGCTGATCGACGCGCAGATGAAGGATGTCGACCTGCGGCTGGCTCGGACCGAGGTCAAGGCGCCGGTCTCCGGCATCGTCTCGGCGCGCGGCGCCCGTGTCGGATCGATCGCCAGCGCCGGCGCCGGTCCGCTGTTCACCATCATCAAGGATGGCGAGCTGGAAATGCGCGCCGACATCGCCGAAGCCGACATGCACAGGATCGCCGAAGGCCAGAGCGTGCTGATCCATCTCATCGGTGCGCCAAACCCCGCCAAGGGCACGATCCGGCTGATCGAGCCGACGCTCAACACCACGACGCGGCTGGGCATGGCGCGGATCGCAATCGACGACAATGCGGGCCTGCGCGCCGGCATGTTCGCCGATGCGGAGATCATCGTGGCGACACGCGACGCCATCACCGTGCCGGTGACATCGGTGAACATGGGCGCCAATGGCGCGGATGTGCTCCGGATCGAGGACGGGATCGCCAGGCGGACGGCGGTGACCACCGGCATCCGTGAGGGCGCCAGGGTGGAGATCGTCGACGGCCTGACCAGCGGTGGCCTGATCGTCGCCAAGGCCGGCGCGTTCGTGCGCGACGGCGACCGGGTCACACCGGTGGAAGAAACCGACAGCGGCGCAGTTGCCGCAATCACCGAGTGAGGCAGCCGCGATGAACTTTTCCGCCTGGGCCATCCGCAATCCGATCGCTCCGATCCTGGCATTCGCGCTGCTGACGATTGTCGGCATCCAGTCCTTCTTCACCCTGCCGATCACCCGGTTTCCCAATATCGACGTGCCGCTGGTGGCAATCACCGTGGTGCAGTCGGGCGCCGCTCCCTCGGAGATGGAAGCGCAGATCACCAAGGAGATCGAGGATGCGGTAGCCGGCATCACCGGGGTCGACGACATCGCCTCGACCGTCTCCGACGGCATCTCCACCACCAATGTGATCTTCCGAATGGAAGTACCGACCGACCAGGCCGTGCAGGACGTCAAGGACGCCATCGACCGGGTGCGCGGCGATCTGCCGGCCTCGGTGGAGGAACCGATCGTCACCCGCGTCGATGTCGAAGGTCAGGCGATCATGACCTTTGCGGTGCATGCGCCGGACATGACGCTGGAGGAAGCCTCCTGGTTTGTCGACGACACCATCAAGCGGGCGCTGCAGGGCCAGCGCGGCGTCGGAAAGGTTGACCGCTATGGCGGCGCCGACCGGGAAATCCGCATCGAACTCGACCCGGCGCGGCTCGATTCCTACGGCATCACCGCGGCCGACGTGAACCTGCAGCTGCGCGCCACCAACGCCAATCTCGGTGGCGGCCGCGGCGAGATCGGCAACCGCGAGCAGGTGATCCGCACGCTCGGCGATGCCCAGGACGTGACGGCGCTGGCCAACACCACGATCGCGCTGCCGAATGGACGCCATGTCCGGCTGAGCGATCTCGGCACCGTGCACGACACCTACGAGGAACTGAGATCCTTCGGCCGGTTCAACGGCGACCAGGTGGTCTCGTTTGCGGTGTTCCGCTCCAAGGGCGCCAGCGAGATTTCAGTGTCCGAAGTGGTCACGGAAACGCTCGACGGGATCCGCGCCGACTATCCCAATGTGCAGCTGATCCCGGTCGACGACACGGTGTTCTACACCTACGGCAACTATGAATCGGCGCTGCACACGCTGGTCGAGGGCGCGCTGCTCGCCGTTCTGGTGGTGCTCCTGTTCCTCAGGAACTGGCGGGCAACCATGATCGCGGCGATCGCGCTGCCGCTGTCCGCCATCCCGACATTTTATGTGATGGACCTGCT
This sequence comes from Alphaproteobacteria bacterium, assembly GCA_018829385.1. Taxonomy (GTDB): domain Bacteria; phylum Pseudomonadota; class Alphaproteobacteria; order Rhizobiales; family Rhizobiaceae; genus Hoeflea. Next base: position 3,539 of record JAHJUC010000266.1, on the reverse strand, counting down.
CGGCTTCTCGCTCAACCTGGTGAGCCTGCTCGCCATCACGCTGGCGACGGGCATTCTTGTCGACGATGCGATCGTGGAAGTTGAGAACATCTCGCGGCATATCCGCATGGGCAAGACGCCCTACCGGGCCGCGGTCGAGGCTGCCGACGAGATCGGCCTCGCCGTGATCGCCACCACCTTCACCATCATCGCGGTGTTCGTGCCTGTATCGTTCATGCCCGGCATCCCGGGGCAATATTTCATCCAGTTCGGCATGACGGTGGCCGTGGCGGTGATGTTCTCGCTGCTGGTGGCGCGTCTGATCACGCCGATGATGGCCGCCTACCTGATGCGCGACAGCGACGCCCACGAGGAAGCCGAGGGCGGCGGGCGAATCATGCGCGGCTACACCTGGTTCATCTCCAAGACCCTGCGCTGGAGGTACACCACCTTGCTCGCAGCCATCGGATCGCTGGTGGTCGCCGTCTACTTCATGGCCCAGGTGCCGGGCTCGTTCCTGCCGCCGGAGGACGTCTCCCGGGTCTCGATCAGCGTCGAGCTGCCGCCCGGCGCAACGCTCGATGACACCGACGCCACCACGAGTGCGATGTACGACATCATCAAGGATGTCGAGGGCGTCGAGAGCGTCTTTATCCTGGGCGGCACCTCGCCGCGCGGCGAGCTCGACATCCGCCGCGCCTCGGTGTCGGTGATGCTCGAGAAGATCGAGCACTCCATCGTCAAGAAGGTCGTCAACGGCCTGGCCGGCGCGGTTCCCTTCATCTCCCAATCGCTGCCGCGCATGGAAGTGCTGGGCCGGGTCCGCTCGCAGGCGGAGATCGAGACCGAGATCTTCGACAAGCTCGCGGTCATTCCCGATATCCGCGCCTACAAGCTCAACGACCGTGGCGAACGCGACCTGAGTTACAACGTGATCTCGACCGATGACGCGGCGATCGACCGGGCAGTTGCCCTGCTTGAACCGAAGCTCAAGGCCGAGAGCGTGCTGTCGAGCGTCAGCGTTTCGGGTTCGCTGCCGCGGCCCGAAGTGCAGATCCGCCCGCGGCTCGAGGAGGCAGCCCGGCTGGGCGTGACCACGTCGCGGATCGCCGAGACGGTCCGGGTCGCAACCATCGGCGATGTCGACGCGGCACTTGCCAAGATCTCGCTCGACAACCGCCAGATCCCGATCCGGGTGCAGCTCGATCCCAACTACCGGACCGATATCGACCGGATCGGCAACCTGCGCGTCCAGACCTCCAAGGGGGTGACGGTGCCGCTCAAGACCGTGGCCGATATCGTCATCACCCAGGGGCCATCGACCATCAAGCGCTTCAACCGGGAACGCCAGGCGACCATCGGCGCCAGCCTGCCGATCGGCGTGGCGCTGGACACGGCCAAGAGCCGGTTCAACGAAATCGTCGCCTCGACCGAGCTTCCGGCCGGCGTTCAGGTGCTGGAATCGGGTGATGCGGAGGTCCAGAACGAGCTGATGGACAGCTTCCTCAACGCCATGCTGATGGGGCTACTGCTGGTGCTGACCGTGCTGATCCTTCTGTTCAAGGACGTGATCCAGCCGTTCACCATCCTGTTCTCGCTGCCGCTCGCCATCGGCGGCGTCGCCGCGGGCCTGATCCTGACCAACAACGCGCTGTCGATGCCGGTGCTGATCGGCATCCTGATGCTGATGGGCATCGTCACCAAGAACGCCATCCTGCTGGTCGACTTCGCAGTAGAACTGATCCGGACCGGCCGCGACCGGGTGGAAGCGATGATCGAGGCCGGGCAGAAGCGGGCGCGTCCGATCGTGATGACCTCGATCGCCATGTCGGCAGGCATGCTGCCGTCGGCACTCGGCGTCGGCGAAGGCGGCTCGTTCCGCGCGCCGATGGCGATCGCGGTGATCGGCGGCATCATCGTCTCCACCGTTCTCAGCCTCGTGGTGGTGCCATCGTTCTTCCTGATCATGGACGACCTGTCGCGACTGCTGAGCTGGATCTTCAGCCGCTTCATCGGCCCGAAGGAAGAGGAGATGGAGGTTCTCGAACCCGAGGCGATGACCGTTGCAATCGGCGAGAACAGCGAGGAAATCGCCGAGTTGCGCGAACGGCTGTCGCGGCTTGAAGGCCAGGCGGAACGAACGCCGCCGAAGCTGGTGATTACCCAGCAGGCCGCGGAATGATCAAGGGCCGGCGCTGACAACAGCGCCGGCCCTTCTGATTCAAAGCTTCAGACACCCAGGAACTCGGTTTCCACGTCACGGGTCAGGCCGGCCGGCGTGCCGGTCCATGCGGTCTCGCCGCGGGCGAGGATGACGCAGCGGTCGGCCACCGCGCGGAGTTCCGAGAACGCCTTGTCGATGACCAGGATCGACTGCCCGCCCTGCTTCAGCCTGGCGATGGCCGCCCAGATTTCGTGGCGCACCACCGGCGCCAGGCCTTCCGTCGCCTCGTCGAGAATGAGCAGCCGCGGATTGGTCAGAAGCGCCCGGGCGATCGCCAGCATCTGCTGCTCGCCGCCCGACAGCGTCGCCGCACTCTGCCCCATGCGTTCGCCCAGCCGCGGAAACAGCTCGGTGGCCTTGTCCACGTCCCACGGGCCGGACCGGGCCGAGGCCATCAGGTTTTCCGAGACCGAGAGGTTGGCGAAACAACGCCGTCCCTCCGGCGCAAGCCCGATGCCGAGCCTTGCCGCCTTGAACGAGGGCAGCGTCGAAACATCCTGGCCTGCAAACCGGATCTCGCCGCGCGTGGTCCTGAGCATGCGGGTGATGGCGCGCACGGTGGTGGTCTTGCCCATGCCGTTGCGGCCCATCAGCGCCACCAGCTCACCCTCGGCAATCTCCAGATCGACGCCGAACAGCGCCTGCGAGGCGCCGTAGAAGGCTTCGAGCTTTCTCACTTGGAGCAGGCTCATGCCGCGTCCTCCCCGAGATAGGCGGTGCGGACTTCCGGATCATTGCGGATCTCGTCGGCATTGCCGCGGGCGATGATCCTGCCGGCGACCAGTACCGAGATGCGGTCGGCCAGCTGGAAGACGGCATCCATGTCGTGCTCGATCAGCAGGATCGGCGCCTCGGATCGCAGCTTGTCGAGAAAGCCGATCAGCTTCTGCGAGCCCTCGTGGCCGAGACCGGCCATCGGCTCGTCCATCAGGAAGATGCGCGGACGCATGGCCAGCGCCATGGCGATTTCCAGAAGTCGCTTTTCGCCGTGCGAGAGCTCGCTGACGCGGACTGCGGCGCGGTTTGCCAGCCCGACACGGTCGAGTGCGTCCATCGCCTCGTCGATCAGCTCGCGGTCGCGCGAAACCTGGCGGAAGAAGCCGAAGATCGACCGGCGCCGGGCCTGGGCCGCGAACATGACATTGCCGCGGGCCGAGAATTCGGGGATCAGCGAGGAGACCTGGAAGGTGCGGGTGAGGCCAAGCCGGGCGCGTTCGATCTGGTCGAGATCGCTGATCTCGCGTCCGTCAAATCGGATAGCGCCGGCATCGGCCACGAGCTCGCCGGCGACCAGCTTGATCAGGCTCGACTTGCCGGCGCCGTTGGGGCCGATCAG